>NZ_JABXKO010000007.1:0-16487 GCF_017114965.1 Nostoc sp. JL31 | reverse complement strand
CCCAGCCATACACAGATACACCCCTCTCATACGAGAAGTAGATTACCATATTTCGGTATTAGTGGGATAGGTTCATATGTTGTCAATGCCAGAGAGTCAGTTAGCTAGTACTCCAGCAGATCAATTTTGCTCAGTTCGTAGTGGGTAGAGCAGTAGGGACGCACATCTGTGTGTCCCTAACACGTAGTATCATTAATAGTTGAGAATAAGCGATCGCATCTCTTTCTTTTTCACTCTCTGTAGTCGCATACGCCGAAGTCTCAAAGAGTTGCAGCTTGTCGTCACACATCGCTTAACTTTCGGAACGCCTTGCAAATAAGAAATGTTAGATTTATTTATTTCTACTTACCCAATTTTTGTAAAACAAGATACATTAAATGGTAGTTTAATCGCAAAGGAACCAAAAAGCATGGCTGTTAGTAGCCCTGAAGTCATTCGTCATATATTGATCGGATTGGGATATTTAGCTCCTGAGATTGATCCTAAGCCGGATCTCACTAAATTTGCTCCCTGGAAACGGAATAACAACTCCCTGACAGACGATCCTACTGAAGAAGCGATTAAAAAGTTTCAGAAACAGTATTCACAAAAACTTACGGTTAATGGTAACGCTGATGCCGAGACTCGAACTGTCATGGAAGATACAGTCACAGGACTTCAGAATAGATTGAAGTTTCACGGTTTTGCAACCAATGCCGAAATTCCTCCAGGCAAGCCTTTTTATGGGCCAGCTACTTATACAGCAGTCAAGAAATTTCAGAAATCTCAGGGTTTAACTGAAAATGGGATTGCTACTATTGCACAGCGTCAAATTCTCCAGCAACCTAGTCTAACAGATAAGCCCCAGCCTCAGCCCCAGTCACAACTCAAGCTGATAGATTTGTGCTTTCAATTCAAAAAAGATCCTCAAAATCCTTCTTACATCGCAGCATTAAATAACTTACAACAAAATCTACCCAAGGACGTTTTACATAAAGTTACTAACAAATGGAGGGGGACAAACGATCAAAATCCTGAAATTGTCAAGCTGACGAATCTGTTTACTTATTATGATGACAATAATGCAAACCATCGTGATGCACTAAATCACTTACAAAGTCAGATTACCCCAGCCATATCTCAAGCATTTTTAAGTCTTTGGAATAAGAAGTAACAAATGGGACTTACAGCAGAATTCAGAATTCAGAACTAAAACTTTGTACCTCATCAACTTGAAATCTGCTTTTCCACATCTGATACCAATTCAAAAAATGTTTACGACAGATAAGCCCACCCGCGCTGACGCGCACCCCTTAGTAAGGGCAGGATTGGTGATATCTATTATCTATGTGTTGCATTCTTTTTTCAAATTGGTATGACATACGAGAATTAAAAACCAGATTTCTGATCTCTGCTGAGTCGGAAACCTGGTTTTTTAACAATTCTGAGTTCTGAGTTCTGAGTTCTGAATTCTGATTTAATATTCAATTCCCGGTTGTGCTTTCACACCTTGATCGCGGAAAGGGTGCTTAACTAGGGTCATTTCAGTTACTAAGTCAGCACGCTCAATTAAAGCAGGTGGTGCGCCTCTACCTGTGAGAATAACGTGTTTGTTAGCGGGTTTTTGTGCCAAACCTGCTAAAACGTCTTCTACTGGTAAGTAAGACATTTTGAGGGCGATATTGATTTCGTCTAACAACACTAGATGAAAGTCTGGGTTGCGGATGTATTCTAATGATTTCTCCCATGCGGCGCTAGCTTTGTCAAGATCGCGATCGCGGTCTTGAGTTTCCCAGGTAAAGCCTTCGCCCATTGCGTGAAATTCTATCTGATCTTCCCAATAACTGAAGACCCTTTTTTCGGAAGGTTCCCAGCTACCTTTGATGAATTGAACGATCGCTACTTTATACCCATGACCGAGCGATCGCAACACCATCCCCAAAGCCGCAGTGGTTTTACCCTTGCCGTTACCAGTATTTACAATAATTAACCCTTTTTCCGGTACAGCTTCTGCTATGCGCTTGTCTTGCACTTCTTTGCGTCGCTGCATCTTTTTGCGGTACTGTTCATCAGTCAGAGATGAAGACATTACCTCATCAATTAAGCGCCCAATTTCTTGGTCTGGGTTCAATTCCTGTGGTGTATCGTTTTTCATCAAGCTTGTCTAGAAATAACTGTTAAAAGTGTTGAAAATGAACCAAAATCGTCTTACTTATCCAATTTCACTTAAATTACTTGCTTGGAAATGTCCAGTAAGCTTTCATGTGAAATATTAATAGTGTGTTAGCTTTATTAACGATTTGCAGACAAGTGGAACTATATATGATACACAAGCTGAACTTATAATTTAAGTTTACTATTACTGTTTTAAATAATCTAATATGTTCATTAAAGCATTTTACCAGTAAAATTTTATTATTATCTTCTTTAGTACAATGATGAGTTAGATACTTTAAGTATCATAAGTATGATGTCTAATATCAGGAGTTATGCATTTATGGATGTTGTTGTTTCCATTTTTCCCATAAAGCCTGCGTATCTTCTGGTTGTCCGTCATAGTTGAGCAATTGGTCTGAAATTATCACCCATGATTGGGCACTGCGTGTCCAAATGTTACCCACTGGGCGTAACCAACTTGTATCATCTAAGGTTCCAGCTTTGACATTAATAGTATTTGAATTGTAAGTCCTTTCATGGAACAATCGCGTTCCGCAGTCGCCACAGAATAGGTTATTTACTTCACGTCCGCTATCATTTTTCCGAGTCCAAGCTTTTGGTTTTCCCTGAACAATTACAACAGCATCTCGTAATACTGTAAGAGACATACCAAAGGCACTAGACGATTGTTTTTGACACTCCTTGCAGTGGCACAGATAAAGTGTTAACGGTTGGGCATTAATTTCATAACGAATCTGTCCACATTGACAACTTCCAGTATATGGAAGACTCACAGGTTTTATCTCCTAACAATTTGTATTGCCTTATTGTAACTAAAACTTTCTCAATCTTAAAGCGGGTTTTAAGAGACACAAACAGAAGACATGAGAACACAAGAAACTTTCATTATCTACACTTACCTAAATCCTTCTCATTCTTCATCTTCATCCGATTCATCATCCTCACTCCAATACTGTTGAGGTGCATTTCCGTGAACTTCTAAAATCTTCGGTTTTTTGATTTTGTTATCAGGTGGATTAATTGCTTCTAACTGCACATCAAATTTCCAGTTGTCACCAAAATCATAAAGATAGGTCATTTTACCACCCGGTTCTAGAGATAAATCACCAATCTGCACTTGGTCGGCAAATGGGGGTGTTTCCATGTAGGCATGACCAATTTTTATGATGCGACCAAAATGGTCTTTATAACTAAACTCGTACAGGTGATCGTAATCAAAGTCAAAAGCATCGAGAATTATCTCTGCTAGCCAGCTTAATGGTTTTTTTGCTGGTATGGCAATGCGTCGCCAAGCCTTAAAAAGGGATACTTTAAAAATATAAATACCATCAGTGAAGCCTTGCTTGGGAACAAGTAAATTATGCTCCCATTCTGGAAAAAATGGTTGGAAATGTGACTGTAATTTTCCAAAAGTCACATTCACATCATCCTGTAATTCTCCTCGTATACCCAGTGGAAAAAGTAATTGCAATAGAGCATCACCAAAGGGCAAGCGTTGTAAACCAGTAATGCGCCATCCCTTACCTTCTTGTGGTTTGCCATGTTTGATAGATAACAATCCAAATAACTCTAACAGGGCAACATTATGCAGTCCGGGATAATAACTAATATTGTTTTGATCTTCATATTTAGTGAATTTTAAACCTTTATCTGGGACGCGGGGCCAAAGTTGAATACATCTAAATAAGTTCCCTAATGAATCTTGATGTTCACCCAAAACTTCGTTATTTCCCCAAATCAACCAAGCTTCTAATAAGTTGAAATAGCGTTCTGTTAGGTTGAGGCTTAACCATGATTGCAAAGTTGCTGCATCTAAAACTAAAACCTGCTTCTTCCCTTGGGATTTAATTTGGGCTATTCCAGAACTGCGTAATAACAGATATAGTCCATTAATGTATGGGTATGATTTCTGTACAGGGCGTTTGAGTTTGGTTTCAATTGGGTGACTTAACCGAGAATTAACTTCTGATAGGACTTTTAGCGGTAGAAGGTTATTAATACTACTAACTTCCACTCCGTTTGGTTGTAAGAAATCTATCAGGGTTTGAAAGTCATGCAGAATCGTACCGGGTTGATTTTCATCAATACTGAGTTCTTGGAGGAGTTGTTGTTGTGACTCTGTTAGAGAAGGTAGTTCAGGATTGAGTGTGCGTTCTAGTCGCGCAAATAAATCTTCCATAAATAAAAATTCTAAATTCTAAATTCACAATTTAACCTTCTGTTTAACCTGTTTTCTTTATACTATGACTACAGAAGTTCTCCTGATAAACATTGACTTGCCAAGTGTCACAACAGGACTATCAACACCGTAAGTTTAATGAAATGTGAATGATAATATTTTCACCTTCTACTTGACAATCCCAGAAATTTGATATGAATAGTAACACTCGCCTACAGATGATTTTAGCTGATACACGTATTAATACAGTATTACCTGCGATCGCTCAACTAAATCTACCTAACTGGTGGTTAGCCGGGGGTGCAGTCCGAAACACCGTTTGGTCTTCAATTTTTGGCAATGACTGTGGGTTAGGTATTAAAGATTTTGATATTGCATTCTTTGATATAGAGGGGAACCGTTCCCAAGAACTAGCAGCAAAAGCTACTCTCACAGAACAATTTCCTGATGACGAGTTTGATGTTAAAAATCAAGCCAGTTTTGCTCGTTGGCGTCTTGGTAGCAGACCTTATACTAGTACAGAGGATGGCATCACAGATTGGCTGCACACCGCTACTGCTGTGGGAGTTCGACTAAATGCTCAAAGACAATGGCAATTTTTCACACCCTACGGGTTAGATGACCTATTTGGCGGCATTATTCGACCTACGCCAACGCATACTCATAATTTGGATGCCCATAATAAGGCATCTGGATTTTTACAGAAGTGTCCTTATCTGCGGTTGGCGTAAAAGTTACAGTCAGATTTTAGCCGCTAGTTTTCGTTACCAGGAAATAATCGCTTTTTAATTTACAACCATTGGATACTGAAGCCCAATGTTAATAATTCTCTACGTAGTGGGAATAATTAAACTAGAATCCCTTTCACGATAGAACAGGGATGATGCTAATTTTATAACTTTATAGTCAAAAATCAATGCCAAATCTTACTGGATACCAAATCAACTCGACTCTCCACGAAGGAATCCAAACAATTATTTATCAAGCACAAACGCCAAAGACGCAACAGCGAGTTATCCTCAAGCTGCTTAAAAATGAATATCCGACTCTCGAAGCCTTTACTCGGATTAAAAATGAGTATCAAATTCAGCAAGGTTTAGACCATCCCAATATAGTTAAAGCTATCAGCCTAGAAACCTTTGGAAATCGTGTGGGATTGTTGTTAGAAGACTTTGGTGGTCAGTCTTTATCTCAACTTCTACAAACAAAAAAGCTTGATTTAATTAACCATTTAAAGATTGCTATTCAGCTAACTAAAGCTTTAGATTATTTGCATAATAACCAGATTATTCATAAAGATATCAAACCTAATAACATCATAATTAACTCCCAGACAGGTATTGTTAAACTCGCTGACTTTGGTATAGCCTCACGTCTCAATAAGGAAAATCCCCAATTTAATAACCCTAACTGCGTTGAAGGCACACTTGCCTATATGTCTCCTGAACAAACTGGGAGAATGAATCGCATTCTTGATTATCGCACTGACTTTTATTCTCTTGGCGTGACTTTATATGAAATGCTCACTGATAAAATACCATTTATTAGCCAAGATCCCCTAGAAGTAGTTTATAGTCACATTGCAGTTCAAGCGAGAAACCCGCAATCATTAAATTCACAAATTCCTACCGCTATCTCTGAAATTGTGATGCAGCTGATGGCGAAAAATGCTGAAGACAGATATCAAAGTGCTACAGGATTATTAGCAGATTTAGAATCATGTCTCAACCAGTTAGAAACCAAAAGAATTATTACTGATTTTGTTCCCGGTCGTTTGGATATATTGAGCCAGTTATTAATTCCTCAAAAATTATATGGTCGTGAAGAACAAGTTAATGAACTTTTAGCTGCATTTGAGCGAGTTACATCTGGAACTAGTGAAATGATGCTAGTTTCTGGTTATTCTGGAATAGGCAAATCAGTTCTAGTCAACGAAGTTAATAAACCCATTACTCGCAGACAAGGGTACTTTATTTCTGGTAAATTTGATCAGTTAAAGCGAAATATACCCTATGCTTCTTTAATTCAGGCTTTTGCATATTTAATGCGGTATTTGCTAACCGAGAATAATGAAAAAATAGAAATATGGCGTAGTAAAATATTATCAGCTTTAGGAACAAATGGAAAAGTTATTACTGACGTAATTCCAGAAGTAGAGTTAATCATCGGTACACAACCGGAAGTTGCCCAAATTGGTGCAACAGAATCACAAAATCGCTTCAATCATGTTTTTAAAGAATTTATCCAAGTTTTTACACAAAAAGAACACCCATTAGTCATATTTTTAGATGATTTACAATGGGCCGATTCAGCCACTTTAAATCTAATTCAACTGCTCATAACTGATACTGATAGCAAATACTTTTTATTTATTGGTGCATATAGAGATAATGAAGTTAGTTCAGCACATCCTTTAATCCAAAAAATAGAAGAGATTAAGAATAGTGGCACGGTTATTAATAATCTTGTATTGCAACCCTTAAATTTAGGCAATGTAACTCAGCTAGTTGCCGAAACTCTTCAAAAAATAGAGGTTAAGCAGGATGAAGAGACAGGAGTCTTTAACCAAGAAATTATTAAACTAGCTGAGTTGATTTGTAACAAAACAGGTGGAAATCCATTTTTCATAACACAACTAATTCAGGCACTTCATCAAGAAAAACTGTTAAAATTTGACTTTACTAATGCTAAATGGCAATGGAGCCTAGAGGATATTCAGGCAATTGGAATTACCGATAAAAATGTAGTTGAGTTGGTTGCCAGCCGAGTTGAGAAACTACCAAAGTTTACCCAAGATGTTTTAAAATTAGCAGCTTGTGTAGGTGACAGATTTAGTCTGGATATTTTATCGATAGTTAATGAAAAATCACCTTCTTTGACAGCGAATGATTTACATTCGGCTTTGCAAGCGGGATTAATTCTGCCTTTAAGTGAAGCTTACCGCATTCCTTTAGTTTTTAATCAAGAAGAAGCGGTTAATTTAAATTTCGATACTTCACGGGTGGGTTACAAGTTCTTGCATGACAGAGTACAACAAGCAGCGTATTCGTTAATTCCAGAACAACTGAAGAAATCTACTCATCTGAAAATTGGGCAATTGCTTCTCCAAAATATACCTAAAGAGGATATAGAAGCTAATATTTTTGATATTGTCAATCAGTTGAATGTAGGTATTGTTAACCTGATAGAGCAATCTGAAAAAACTGAATTGGCACGATTAAATTTAATTGCCGGACGAAAAGCTAAAGCTTCTACAGCTTACGAAGTGGCTCTTAAGTACTTCACAAATGGGATAGAACTTTTAAATATAGACTCTTGGCAAACTGAATATACCTTAACCATCGGTTTATATGAAGGAGCAGCAGAAGTAGCATATCTGGGCGGTGATTTTGAGCAGATGCAAAAATGGGCTGAGGTGGTGCAGCAAAAAGCCAAAATTCTTTTAGATAAAGTGAAAGTCTATGAAGTACAAATTATCGCTTCTATCATTCAAAGCAAGCAATTGGAAGCTATTCAAACCGCAGTATCAATTCTGCAATTATTAGGAATAAGTTTTCCCGATGAACCAACATCAACTGATATTCAGCAGGGAATGGATGAAATCGCTGCTTCTTTAAAAGGAAAAGCCATTGCAGATTTAATTAACTTACCATTAATGACTGATCCTAACAAAATTGCAGCGATGAGAATCTTAATGGGAGTTCTCCCTGCGGCTTTTCAAACTGCTCCTGCAATGATGCCAATTATTGTCTGTAAAATGGTCAATTTGTCCTTAAGTTATGGAAATACAGCTGTATCTGCCTATGGTTATAGTCTTTATGGATTACTTCTTTGTGGAGTTCAAGGAGAAATTGATTCTGGCTATGAATTTGGGAAATTAGCTTCACGCCTGGTGTCACAATTTAATGCTGAAGAACTCAAGGCAAAAATTCTGACGGTTGTTAGTGCCCATGTGATGCATTGGAAAGAGCATGTTAGAGAGACATTAACATCATCAATGTCAGGATATTCTAGTGGTCTGGAAACTGGAGATTTAGAATATGCTGGTTATTGTGGTTACATTTATCCTTATCATTCATTTTGGATGGGTAAGGAACTTTGGGTTTTAGAAAAAGAACTGATAGCTTATTGTGATTCACTGAAAAAAATCAAGCAACAAGTAGCCTTCACTTGGAACTCAGTGTATTTGCAAACAGTTTTGAACTTGAAAGGAAGTTTTGAAAATGTGGACTGTTTAATTGGAGAAGCTTACGACGAACAAAGTATGCTGCCCATTCATCAGCAAGTAAATGACCTTTACACAATTAACCATTTATTTGTTAATAAGTTAATGCTCTCTTATATATTTGGGGAGTACTTTAAAGCTGTAGAAAATGCTGCGATCGCAGAAAAATCTTTAGGTGGTGTTACAGGTTTGTTTGTTGTTCCAGTGTTTTATTTCTACGATTCTTTAGCCCACTTGGCAATATATCATACTGCTAAAGAGCCTGAGAAGCAAGCTATTTTAGAAAAAGTCCAAGCTAATCAGCAAAAGATGGAACTCTGGGCTACTCATGCTCCCACAAATCACTTACACAGATTTTATCTCGTGGAGGCAGAACGGTATCAAGTTTTGGGTCAAAAGCTAGAAGCAATGAACTATTATGAAAACTCTATTGCCAAATCTCAAGCAAATGGTTTTCTCCAAGAAGAAGCTTTAGCCTATGAGTTAGCTGGAAAATTTTATCAGTCTCTAGGTAAAGAATTAATTCATCAAACTTATATAACTAAAGCCTATTATGCCTATATTCGTTGGGGTGCGATCGCTAAAGTTAAACACTTAGAATCAAAGTATGTTTTTCTAGTAGGACAAACTACTACCATAGAAAACACTAGTTCAAAACTTGATACAACTCATATTACTACTAACACTACTACTAATAGCAGCTTGAGCGATTTCCTAGATTTTAATGCATTCATCAAATTTTCACAAGCGATTACTAATGAAATTGTTTTAGAAAATTTATTGGGTAAGCTGATCCAAATTTTACTAGAAAATGCTGCTGCACAAAAAGCAGTACTCCTCCTACTTAAAGATAATCACCTGTATATTGAAGCTTCTGGAAATGCTACTGACGATGTGGTGACGGTTTTACGTTCTATTCCTGTTGAAACCTATCAAGATTTACCGCTATCTGTGATTAATTACGTTCTCCGAACTCAGCAATATATTGTATTAAATGATGCAATAGTTACAGAACCTTTTAATTTTGATATCTATATCCAAAAATCTCAAACAAAATCAATCTTTTGTTTGCCCATTATGTACCAATCACAGCTTACTGGTATTATTTATTTAGAAAACCAGTTATCATCAGGAGCTTTTGTTCTAGAAAGGGTAGAGGTATTAAAAGTTTTAGTTTCACAAATGGCTATTGCCATAGAAAATGCCAGCTTGTACACAAGGGCACAAGAGAAATCTAAAGAATTAGAACAATCGATAAAAGATTTACAAGAAGCACAACTACAACTTATCCAAAGTGAAAAAATGTCTTCTCTGGGTAATTTAGTTGCAGGTGTAGCACACGAAATAAATAACCCTATTGGTTTTATTACAGGTAGTATTGCCCAAGCAAAAGATATTGTTAAAGATTTAATAGACTATCTGCAACTGTACCGAGAAAAATTCCCCAGTCCTGGCGCTGAAATTGAAGAAAAAGCCGAAGAGATAGATATAGATTTCCTCATAAAAGATTTACCTAAAATGATTGATGGTATGACAGTGGGAACACAGCGCATTCGTAATATTAGTACTTCTCTCCGTACTTTTTCTCGTGCTGACACTACCTCTAAAGTGTTAGCTAACATCCATGAAGGTATTGATAGTACTTTGATGATTTTACAACATCGTCTGAAAGCCGATCATAATCGTCCAGCAATTAAAATCATTAAAAATTATGCAGATATCCCATTAGTAAAATGCTATTTGGGACAATTGAATCAGGTGTTTATGAATATTATTGCCAATGCAATCGATGCTTTAGAAGAAGCAAATATCGGCCATAATTTTTTAGAAATTCAAGAAAAGTATCCGAATATTATTACTATTGAGACTTTTCTACAAGTAGATAATCACAAGGTGGTAATTAAGATTCAAGATAATGCCAAAGGAATGCCTGAAGAAGTTAAAAGATGCATCTTTGAAAATTTGTTTACTACCAAATGCGTAGGAAAAGGTACAGGATTAGGATTATCTATTAGTCGGCAAATCATAGTTGAAAATCATGGTGGAAATTTGATTTGCGAATCAGTCTTGGGAGAAGGGACACAATTTATAATTTCTCTGCCCATTTTGGGAGAATAAGGAATTTTTGATAGTTTTAGCGGCAGATTACCTACTTCTCAAATATGTTGAGGAGTTTATCACGAATATTACAGGATTGCTATAGTAATTCTATTTGATTTCTAAAAATTGGGAAACTAAAATTCATTTTCCTGTTAATAAAACTATGTAAGTAGTGACTTGATTACTTAATCAAATCAACATAAACTTAGTCATAATTAACACTTGTAAATTGTCAATTAACTGTTATAACTAATTGTATACATCAAATCTTGTATGTACTAGCTTTATCATTTACTAGAAAAGAGATTTTCTAGCAGATATAAAACGTAATTACTAGTAAAATCTACAAGCATATTAGCTAGTTTTTATGAGCTAAAATTATTAGCTAAAACTTTAGTTTGTAGTAAAGTACAAGATGCGAAAATCGTAAATAATTAAGGGAGTCATCTTGTGGATAAAAGAAGACAAAATGGGGGAATAGTTTCAAAGGCTATTTCGTTTCTGTTAAATCGTATAACTTTAATTGTGCTTGCAGTCACTCTTGTGCTGTTTGTTGGAGGTAAGTTTGAGGTAGCAAGTGCAACTCAACCTAACGCAGAACTAGAAATTCAAAAATTAACATCCTGTTACGCTCTGGGAACTGACGCCATTGGTAGAGGAAATCTCCAAGAAGGAAAGAATATTTATCGAGATTGCTTTACTCAAGATTCAGTCCTCACTGCGATTTTTCCTGATGGGGCAACTCAAACAAATTATGGGACAGATTCTTGGGCAGATTTTGTCTATTCAGTATTCCAAGGAAATGGTTATACAGCTACTCAACACTTGATGGGTACAATAAACATTTCAGTTGAGAATAATAAAGCAACGATGACCTCTTATCTCCATGCTACTCACAAACGTTCAGAAACTAGCATTGATGTCGCTAATGGCACTTATGAAGATAAAGTCGTCAAAACAAATGGGATCTGGAAAATTCGTAATCGTACCCTTAAACTCATTGATTTCTTGAATCTCAGTTCGCCAACTACTGCTTCTTCAAGCACTAATGCCCGAAGCACTAATTCCTCAGCTACCTTTGTAAGACCAAATATACCTCGTTTAAAAGAATAATTATTTAGATTGGAATAACACTAATACGGGTTGGATAAGTATTCTTTACTTCTCTTATGACCTTGAAAAAGGGGTGAATTAAAATATTCACCCCCTTTTTTATTTGCCACTTGAGTAAAATATAGTGCAAGATAAACAACCTTTGCAGTCAGTCTTTATTCTGCTTGATATATAAATAGAGAAGTTCGCGATCGCTTCGAGGATTTACAATTAAGCATGGACTATTCCCGTGACTTCCATTACTTACAATAACTACAGTAATGCCCATGCGGGGACAAACTCCTAAACAACTGGTGCTAACCACCCGAAAATCACCCCATAATCCCTCAAACTTTAAACGAGATTTCAACCAATTCTCTAAGTCTTCGGAAGCCGTTGAGCCTAACCGCTCGTTTGCACATTGCGAACACACAAGCACCAAACCAGATTCCCATCGGGGAGAAACGGTTGGAATAGAAGTTTCTAATCGAGTATTTATTAGAGGCGATGGTTGATGAGAATTGGATGCAGACTTCTTGAGGATACGTTTGAGTAATGCTTTAATACGCTGTAGGAATTTTTTCATGGACTACCCCACCTATTTCTCTGACAAGATAGTGTAAATTTCCTGTTTAGTCTGTTCTAGTAGATCGTCCAAGAAATGCTAGTCTATGCCAAGTCGTTTGTAGATAATGTAGAATTTTCACCTATGGACGCCAGGGGGACATGATATTACTATCTTTAATTGCAACTCAGTATTACAATCTAGGGGTTCCCACTCGCTGGGGAAACTATATGGAATCAAAACATGACTAAGCTGATTGAATACGAAGAAGCCAGCGACGAAGTACGTGCAGTGTATGACGACATCCGCGTTACACGTCAGAATGACTACATTAATAATTTCTGGAAAGCCATAGCTAACCATCCTCCCACCCTGCAAAGAACGTGGCAAACGTTAAAGGAAGTGATGGTTAGCCCTGGTGAAATTGATCCACTGATGCGCGAACTGATTTATATCGCCGTGAGTGCAACGAATGGCTGTGAGTATTGCATCGCCTCGCACACAGCGGCAGCGCGTGCCAAGGGTATGAATGATACTATGTTCGGGGAGCTAATGGCGATCGCAGCTACTGCTAATATGACTAATCGCCTCGCCAATGGCTATCAAATTCCGGTGGACGAGAAATTCAAGACGTAGGAGTTTAGCCTTGTCTATCCCTGCTTAAAAATAAGGTTTATCAGAATTATTTACTATGCCCAAGGTTCAGATTAACGGGATTGATTTGTTCTACGACATTAAGGGAACAGGTGAGCCTTTGCTATTAATAGCTGGCTTTCTTTGCGATCATGGTTATTGGTCGCTAATTATGCCATCGCTGGTTTCGCAGTATCAAGTCATTCGCTTGGATAACCGAGGTATGGGGAGAAGTTCTGCTCCCGAAAACCCCTATAGTCTGAAACAGATGGCTAGTGATGTTGCAGCATTGCTCGATTGCATCGGAATTAATCAGGTACATCTAGCAGGCCATTCAATGGGTAGTCAGATAGCCCAAGAGTTAGTGTTAGCACACCCTGAAAAGATAAAAAGTCTGATGCTACTCTCATCTTTGGCAAAAGGTGATGCATTATTCAACAGCATCATTGAAACTTGGGGCGAACTTCCTAGTAATGTAGACCTAAAACTTTACGAAAAAGTCATATTGCCCTGGATATTTACAGATGCTTTCTACTCAATTCCTGACATGATCGAAGGGCTGATTGAATTTGCGATCAGATATCCTTTCCCACCTGCAACTCATTCACTCTATCATCACAGCCAAGCTATCCTTAGTAGTGACACAATAGACCGCCTCCAACAAATTCATTGTCCTACCTTAGTTATGGTTGGTAAACAAGATATTCTCACTCCGCTAAAGTTTTCCCAGCAACTTGCTCAAGGTATTCCCAATGCTGAACTTGTAGTCATCGAACGTGGAGGTCACGGCTTCTTGATTGAGTCGCCGGATGCTGTGGTTTCGGCGATGCTCAATTTCCTGGGGAAGTTGAAGCTAGCTTATAGCAATTTTTGATTATTTAAGAGCATTTACCAAATCCACCGCCGCCAGGAGTTTCTATCACAAAAACATCTCCAGTTTTCATCTCTACTGTTGCTGTGCTGTCTAAATTCTCTTCAATTCCATTCAGACGTTGTATCCAGTTGCGTCCTACTTTTGCTGCTTTCCCACCATTTAATCCAAAGGGAGGAATAACCCGATGACCAGAGAGAATATTTGCTGTCATCGGTTCAAGAAATCGAATGCGGCGGACAACTCCATTACCACCCGAATATTTTCCTTCGCCACCACTATCGGGACGAAGACTAAAGCTTTCTAAAAGTACAGGATAACGGGTTTCTAAAACTTCTGGATCGGTCAAACGAGAGTTAGTCATGTGAGAATGAACACCATCGGTTCCATCAAAATTAATTCCTGCGCCAGAGCCGCCGCAGATAGTTTCATAATATTGATATTGCTCATTACCAAAAGTAAAATTATTCATCGTTCCTTGAGAAGCAGCCATAACACCCAAAGCACCATATAAAGCATCAACAATAGTTTGAGAAGTTTCTACATTACCTGCGACTACTGCGGCTGGATAGGTTGGGTTGAGCATACAACCAACCGGGATAATAATTTCTAGAGGATTAAGACACCCAGCATTGAGAGGAATATTATCATCAACTAAAGTACGGAAGACATATAATACTGCTGCTTGAGTTACGGCTTTGGGAGCATTAAAATTACTATTTAGTTGTAGAGAAGTTCCTGTAAAATCAATGGTAGCACTGCGGTTTTCTGGGTAAATCGTCACTTTAACTTGAATTTGAGAACCATCATCCATTTTATAAGTAAATGAGCCATCCTTGAGAACTGCGATCGCACGTCTCACAGACTCCTCAGCATTAGCTTGCACTAATGTCATATAAGCTTGAACAGTATCAATTCCGTATTGTAAAACCATTTTACAAAGTTCTTGCACTCCCCGTTCATTTGCGGCAATTTGGGCTTTGAAATCGGCTAGATTTTGGTCAGGTTTACGAGCAGGATAAGTATGATTTGAGAGGTGCTGTCTGACTAAGGTTTCTTGAAAATTTCCCTCTTCAACCAAGAGAAAATTATCAAAAAGAATTCCTTCTTCTTCTACTGTGGTGCTGTGGGGAGGCATTGAACCGGGAGTAATTCCACCAATATCTGCCTGGTGTCCGCGAGAAGCAACGAAAAATAGGGGAGTGGAGAATAGAGTATTTTCAATACTTTCCAAAAAAACAGGAGTAATTGCAGTGACATCAGGAAGGTGTGTGCCGCCGTTATAGGGGTTATTAGATAGATAAACATTTCCTGGTTTTAGGGTGTCGCCTTTATCGTTAATTAAACTGCGGACACTTTCACTCATTGAGCCTAAATGTACGGGAATGTGTGGGGCATTTGCTACTAGTAATCCCAATGAGTCAAAAATAGCGCAGGAGAAATCTAGCCTTTCTTTGATATTCACTGATGTGGCTGTGTTTTGCAACACAATTCCCATTTGTTCGGCGATAAATTGATAGAGATTTTTAAATATTTCTAAGCGGATGGGATCAGGTTTAGATGTTGTGTGCATTTTGATTAATCTTTTTGAATTTGATAAATACGAAAAATTTAAATGATAAATATTTGTAAATTTTATATTTTATTTTACACCAGTTTAAAAATTATTATCTCTAGCGTATATTTTTGTAAATATGCTGATCATAGTGATGAGAATATAATCTTTTTTCAGGCAACTCCTGTATTGAAAGTGATAAATTGTTAAAGCATAAACTCAGAAAGAAAATGCTGTGACACCACCTGAATTTTCATTGGATGGGAAAATTGCCCTAGTTACTGGAGGAGGGCAAGGATTAGGATTAGAAATCACCAAAGCACTTGCGAGTGCTGGCGCTTTTGTTCTTATCAATGGACGGAACCATGAAAAGCTAAATCGCGCAGTTGCATCTGTAACCGCAGTTGGCGGATCAGCTTTGCCATTGCAATTAGATATTACAGATGAAGCAGCCGTTAAAAAAGCGTTCAGCGAAATTCGAGAAAAATACGGGAATCTGGATATCCTCATAAATAATGTTGGTATGCGCGAGCGCCGCAGTTTTTTGGAATTTGAAATGAATGCGGCGCGTCGGTTAATCGACACTAATCTTATTGCTTGCTTCAATCTGTGCCAGGAAGCAGCACAGCTGATGATTAAGAATGGCGAAGGAAAAATCATCAACATAACGTCAATCGCTGGTCCGATCGCAGGTGCAGGCGATGCTGTGTATACTGCTGCTAAAGGTGGACTCGAAGCACTAACTCGCGCTCTTGCTGCTGAACTGGGAATATTTGGAATAACTGTCAATGGTGTTGCTCCGGGTTTTTTCGCGACTGAGAGCAATGCAGATGTGGTTGCCGATAAAGAAATCGCCGTTTGGTTGGAAAAACGAACCTCCCTTGGTCGTTGGGGAGATCCAAAAGAAATTGCTGGTGCTGTCGTTTTCTTTGCTTCTCCAGCGGCATCCTATATCACTGGTCAGATTTTAGCGGTTGATGGTGGATACCTCGCCCATTTTTAATTTCTATGTCAATTCTAATTTTTAGCGTTAACACTGTTACACAAATTTTATCTAAGTAGGTGGGTGGGAAAATTTATAAGTATGTAACAAAAATTTAACCTGAAGAA
>NZ_JABXKO010000110.1:0-95737 GCF_017114965.1 Nostoc sp. JL31 | reverse complement strand
AGTTTACTTTGACGCATTCATTGACCTTGCTACAATTCATATCTGGATTAACAAACTATTATTAGTGGGATAGGTTCTTATTTTATTATCAAGGTTCGGTGTTTTGTCAATCAGTTTATTTTGCGAGAATGGTAAGCTGTGATCGCTAATTCTTTCGCTTTCTCTTGTGGACTACCTCGAATTGGCTGTTTTGACTCCTCTATAACAATTCCAGCTTTAGCAGCTGACGAGTGAATATTTGCCATCAATCTGCCGTAACTCCACCGATGGACGCTAACTCGGTACTGTTTAGCATACTTTTGTTGAACTTCTATTAAGTCTGATTTTTGTTCAGCTTTGGCTTGAACCTCACTTTGAACTTGTTCTCGCATATTGTCCAAGTTAGGTAGAACAATACTTCCAGCAGAGTATGTTTGGGCGATCGCAATAATCTCTTTCGCTAGTAATCTGTCAATATACTCCCCTAACTCCGATTCTCCAAACTGATTTGGTGCAGCAAGCGTTTGAGCTATTTGGCGTTGGTGGGATAAAAAATGTTTTTGCTGTCGCTGTCGATTTAGTAGTTTGTAATTATCACCCAGTAGTTGTCTGATGCTGTGATAGGTAATTACTTGACCTGTAGTGCCATCTACTACCGCTAGCGTTGCAGGCTTTTCTAAGCCGAGGCTAATACCAACAAGAATATGAGATTGTCCTTTATATAAAGGTTTCGTGGGGCGAGGAAAAGGGTTATTAATTGTGTCTAAAGTAGAGTTTTGCCGTTTTATATGGGCTTGCTGTTCTTCATTAAGCTTGCCTTTGGCTTTTGTATTGGTGATAATTTTAGCGATTTTTTCGGCTTTTTTTTCCCTTACTTGATTGGTTCCTTCAATCGTCCATAGGCGGGTATCTACAGAACAGTAGAGGTTTACACGATTAACATTCCAAGGATCGCCTTTGCCTTCCTCTTCTTGCCAAGCAAGACGCCCACTACGCAGGGTGAATAGGCTACTAGAGTGCTGGTTTTTGCTATTTTTCTTAATTTGTTGATCTTCTAGAAAGCGTTGAAACCAGTGAAGGTGGCGAGAATCACAATACACTTGAAAACTATGCTCACTCAAACCGTTGAATTTTACACAGATGCGCCCAAACTGGTTTTTAAACCAAGTCATGTCTTCGTTGCTTTCGTAAGCTACCGGGAAAGGTACTTTGCTAGATTGCCTTAAAAGGCTGTCTTGCCAAAATTTTGCCTCGGCTTCATTTGTTGGAACGTTATGAGTGGCAACAATAATAGTTTCTAACCATTTGGTATCGGTTAAATCTCGACCTTTGGGAATTCGTGTTTCTAGCTGTTCTCTAAGGCGTTCAATCTGAATTTCAAGTTTACGGCGACGTTGAGCAAATTTTTTAGCGTCTTCCTCTTTCTCGTTGATTTTGCAACCATTTTTGAGTAAATAGCTGATAGCACAACGAGTCAAGTTATCTTCTGTCTTGGGATAGGACTCAAATAAATTCTTTGATAAACTCTTGCTATCTGAATTTTGAGATTTTTTGCGCTTTTTAGCTTTTTTCCCATTTGTTGATTGAGTTTCAGCAGTATTGAGGAAAGCAAATTGAGCCAAAATTTCAGCAGCTTTAGTGCGAAGACTATCTAAGCTGACACCACTACTTTCTACCAATTCAACATCACTGTTGAGCATTTCCAACCAGCGAATTTTGCCTTCTAGTTGGAACTGCGATCGCTTCATTAGCGCCAACCATGATTTATATATGTAGTTCACCAATGCGATCGCACTCGCGTAAAACCGCCCAGGCTGACCAATAAAGCGAGGGTCAGTTTTCAAAGGTTCGCAGAGTTCTTTGACAATACTAGTGGGGTGTTTGCCCTTTTGTCGCCAACTCTCAAACTCTGGGTGTTGGCTTACCTGACGTAGTAATTCATTAATCAGTGGCGTATTTAACTCCGCCATCAACTCCCATAGTTTCTGGCGTGATGACTCTGAGGCTACAAGACGACACTGAATAGTGATTTGGCTCATCGCTTTAAAACAATATTGTCTAATACTAACATATTTGTATTAAACAAGTCTTCTGTAAAATAAATTGTATGCAGGAGACATTTTTTACAAGCAAGGAAGCGGCTGAAATCACAGGCTGTACCCTTCGTCAGCTACAGTATTGGCGAGAGAGAGGGGTGATTGTTCCTGTAATAAGTGATACTGGGACAGGACGTAGTATTTATTACTCCAAGTCAAATTTGCTGGAACTGGCTGCAATGTCATATTGGCTATCTGTGGGGTTAAGTTTTGACATAGCCAGCACTACGCTCAAAAAGCTGAAAGACCAAGAACCGGAGTTATTTATTTCAGGTAAAGGTAAGCGGTTTATGTTGTTGTCCCAAGCGCAGGAGCGATCGCTTGAGCTTGTGGAGTTTGACAGAAAAAAGGCGATCGCATCTTTGGATGCAGGTAAACCTGTAATTCCGGTGTGGTTGGACGTGATTTATCAGCAGTTGTGTCAAAAGTTGGATAAAAATTAAGGCTCTTATTACAAAGCAGACACCACAGTACTTTAAACTGTTACAACTATTGCGATGCGATCGCCTTCTGTACTGGCAACATGAATCACACGACACACAACACTATTGTTAACTTCATCTGGAATATTGCTGATGATGTATTAAGAGATGTCTATGTACGCGGCAAGTACCGAGATGTAATTCTGCCAATGACGGTACTGCGGCGTTTGGATTGCTTACTGGAACCAACTAAGGAAAAGGTTCTTGAGCGTTACAAGGTGCTGGAAGAAGAAAAGTTTGGGCAGAATGCTGTAGCACAACAGCTTCCCAGAATATCTGGCTATGTATTTTATAATACTTCCAAATTTACATTTAAAACTTTATTATTGAGATTACAGCTTACTCTGACGAGGATGCTTATACCATTTTTGAAACGATGAATGACCGGGGGCTATCTCTTACACCTACGGATATGCTCAAAGGCTTTTTGCTGGCGAATATCAGTGATGAAGCTAAAAAGGTTCAGGCGAATCAGCTTTGGAAAAAGCGGGTAAGTGAATTGATAGAGTTGGGTAAAGATGAAGAAGCCGATGCCATTAAAACTTGGCTTCGCAGTCAGTACGCCCAGACGATTCGAGAACGTAAAAAAGGTGCTGTTCCTGGTGATTTTGACCGCATCAGTACAGAGTTTCACCGTTGGGTACGCGATCATAAACCGGACATCGGACTCAACAAAAGTGCTGATTTTGTGCGCTTCATAGAGCGAGATTTTGCATTTTATAGCCGCCAATACTTACAGTTGCGGGAAGCATCGATTTCCTTGAAATCAGGGTTAGAGGAAGTTTTTTACAATGCCCAGCACGGTTTTACCCTTCAATATCCCTTGCTGCTTGCGCCTCTAAATGCTGATGATGACCCAGGTATGATTAACCAAAAGATTCGTTTAGTGGCAAGTTTTCTCGATATTCTGCTGGCTCGGAGGTTATGGAACTTCCGAACCATTACTTACAACACGATGCAGTATGCCATGTTTGTGGTTATGCGGGATATTCGGGGGAAAGCACCTACTGAACTTGTAAAAATTCTGCGTCAGAAGTTAGATGCAGAACCAGAAATGTTTGCTTCTAATGAACGACTGCTACTGCATCAGCAAAACTACAATGCTATTTACCAATTTCTTGCTCGGATAACAGACCACATAGAAACGCAATCGGGAATATCATCACGTTATAGCGAATATATTGCCACAGGAAAAAATCGATATGAGATAGAGCATATTTGGGCTAATAAACCCCAGCGTCACTCAGATGAGTTTTCCAGCAATGCAGATTTCTACGAGTATCGTAACCGTATTGGGGGACTATTGCTGCTGCCGAAGTCATTTAATGCAAGTTATGGTGAATTGCCTTATGCTGAAAAATTACCTCATTACTACGGTCAGAATCTTTTAGCTAAATCTCTCAATTCTCAATGTTACGACCATAATCCCGGTTTCTTAGGGTATAAGGGACGCTCTGGGCTACCGTTTCAACCGCATAAGGAGTTTAAAAAAGCTGATTTGGATGCGCGGCAAAAGCTTAATCAAAAGATTGCTGAAGAAATTTGGAATCCAGAGCGTTTAAACAAGGTGGTTGAGTCGTAATTTTATTGAGGAGGTTGTAGGATGAAGCGTTATCTAAAGTATAAGGATTCGGGTGTAGAGTGGTTGGGAGAAATTCCTGAACATTGGGAACTCCTCAAAATTAAATATGTGGCAAAAATATTAAGGGGAAAATTTACACATAGACCGAGGAATGATTCTCGGATGTATGATGGTAAATACCCATTTATCCAAACGGGTGATGTAACATCCGCTCGAAAGTACATAACAGAATATAATCAAACTTTGAATGAGGAAGGTTTTGCTGTTAGCAAGCAATTTCCAATTGGAACTCTAGTAATGACCATTGCTGCCAATGTAGGAGATATAGCAATTTTAAATATTGAAGCTTGTTTTCCTGATAGTATTGTTGGTTTTGTACCAAAACATTTTATTGAACTTGATTATATTTATAATCTTTTTGTTTCCATGCGACAGGAGTTTTTAAGAATAGCTCCTATAAATACACAGCTTAATTTAAATGTTGAACGCATAGGAGCATTATGGGCAGTAGTTCCTCGGCTAGATGAACAAAAAGTTATCGCTCGTTTCCTCGACCGCAAATTAGAACAAATAAACCACTTCATCACCAACAAGCAAAGGCTTATCGAATTACTCAAAGAGCAGAAAACTGCGATCGTTAACCGTGCAGTTACCAAGGGACTCAACCCTCATGCACCTATGAAACCTTCTGGTATTGAGTGGTTAGGGGGAATTCCAGCGCATTGGGAGATTATTAAATTAGGGAGACAATGCAATGTCACAAAGCTAACGGGGTTTGAATATACAAAATTATGGAAGACAGATCAAAATGGTGAAATAATTGCACTTCGGGGTTTAAACATAAAAAATAATCGCCTTATTCTTGATGATGTAGAAAGAATATCAGTAGAACTTTCAAATCAATTAAGACGTTCCAAACTTTTTGCTAGAGATATTGTTTTTCCATGTACTGGAACATTAGGGCATGGTGCATTAATTGAACAGGATAATAAATATCATATTAATCAAAACATTGCAAAAATAACGCCTATTGAGGATATAAATCCGAACTTTCTACTATATATGTTGTGTTGTAGTAGTATGCAGTACCAAATTAATCGGTTAAATTTTTCTGGTCTTCAACCAGTTTTACTTATTGGAACTATTAGAAATCTTATTCTTCAAATTCCGCCAATAGTTGAACAAAATCAGATTGTCAATTGGCTTAATACCACTACTGCCAAAATCGACCTTGCGATCGCCAAAATAGAAAAAGAGATAAAACTAATCCAAGAATACCGCACCACCTTAATTTCTGACGCTGTAACGGGAAAAATAGATGTACGCGAAACATCCGCAGTTGAACCCACCCTTACAGCCGCAGCAATTTAGCCATGACCACAACTGACACCTCAGAAAAAGGCTTAGAAGCCCTCATAGAAAAAAGCCTACTCACAGAAGCAGGTTACATCAAAAGTCTATCTGGGGACTATGACCGCAACTACTGCTTAGATAAAACTCAACTGCTGCAATTTCTCCGTAAAACGCAACCCACCCAAGTCACCAGACTAGAAACCAGCTACGGCAACCGGTTTGAAGAAAGGCTGTTTCAACGCATCTTCGACCAAATCCAAACCAGAGGTATTGTTGATGTTATCCGCAACGGCATCAAAGCCGGAGAAGTCAGCCTCACTCTCTACTACAAGCTACCCTCATCCCAACTTAACCCCCAAGCCATCCAACACTACAACGAAAATATCTTCTCCGTCACTCGCCAACTATACTTTAGCAACGATCACAAGAAGCGATCGCTGGATATGGGGATTTTCATCAACGGCTTACCCCTCATTACCTTTGAACTAAAAAACAACCTTACTACACAAAATGTCCAAGATGCCATAAAGCAGTATAAAACTGACCGTGACCCCAAAGAACCCCTGTTTAACTTTGCGCGTTGTTTAGTTCATTTCGCTGTTGATGATGAGTTAGTCTATATGACTACCGAACTCAAGGGACAACAAACAGTTTTTCTTCCCTTCAACAAAGGTCAAAAATCTGAACCACACTTACTTTTCCCCGACAGTACAGGGAATTCCATCAACCCCAACGGACTAAAAACCGATTACCTGTGGAAAGAAATTTTCAGCAAAACCAGCCTCAGCAACATCATTGAAAAGTATGCCCAACTGGTAGAAGAGAAAGACGAAGCAAAACAGAAGAAACGCAAGCTAATTTTCCCTCGTTACCACCAACTCGACCTAGTACGAAAACTCCTTGCCGATGCCAAAACCAATGGTGTAGGACAGCATTATCTAATTCAACATTCCGCAGGTTCAGGTAAAAGTAACTCCATTAGCTGGCTGAGTCACCAACTCGTAGAACTTACCGACACTAGCGACACAAACCCCATATTTGACTCCATTATTGTAGTTACAGACCGCCAAGTTTTAGATAGACAAATCCGCGATAACATCAAACAGTTTGCCCAAGTCAAAGGCGTAGTTGAAGCCATCACCCAAGGTAGTAAGCAACTAAAAGAGGCGCTAGAAGAAGGCAAAAAAATTATTATAACTACCGTTTTTAAATTTGCCTATGTTGTTCGGGAAATCCAGTCATTAAGCAATAAAAAATTTGCCATTATCATTGACGAAGCCCACTCCAGCCAAAGTCGTAGCAGCGCCGCCAAAATGAGCGCAGCCCTAAATAAAGAAGCAGGTGAGGAAGAAGAAACCACCGAAGATAAAATTCTCCGCATTATTGAAGAACAAAAACTTTCTCCCAACGCAAGCTATTTTGCCTTCACAGCCACACCCAAAAATAAAACATTAGAAGCTTTTGGTGTTCAGAATCCAGCCGATGACAAGTATTATCCCTTCCATAACTATTCCATGAAACAGGCAATAGAGGAAGAATTTATCCTTGATGTGCTGGAAAACTATACCACATTTACAAGTTACTGTAAGCTTCATAAAAAGATTGAATACGACCCTCAATTTGATACTAAACGGGCAAAGAAAAAGCTCAAGCAGTACGTAGAGGGACACCCCCACGCTATCCGCAAAAAAGCAGAAATTATGATTGACCATTTCATGCAAGACGTGATTGGTCAACTCAAAATTAATGGACAAGCAAAGGCAATGGTAGTCACCAATGGTATTGTCAGCGCCATTCGCTATAAACTTGCCTTCGATGCCTATCTACAGGAAATTAACGCACCTTACAAAACTATTGTTGCATTTACTGGCAGCAAAGAAGTTGGCGGAAAAAAAGAGGATGAGTCCTCAATGAATGGCTTTCCAGGGAATGACATTCCCAAAGAATTCAAAAAAAGTGAGTATCGATTCCTGATAGTAGCTGATAAATATCAGACCGGATTTGATCAACCGCTATTGCACACGATGTATGTAGATAAAACCCTAGCTGATATCAAAGCGGTTCAAACCTTATCTCGCCTCAACCGTGCTTACAAGCCAGATAAAAAAGATACATTTATTCTAGATTTTGTCAACTCAGCCGATGCAATTAAAGAAGCTTTTGACCCATTTTATAAGACAACAATCCTCAGCGAAGAAACAGACATAGACCGCCTCAACGACTTGCAAGATGCGCTTGACGGGTTCCAAGTTTATTCTAAAGAACAGGTCAACGAGTTAATGAACCGCTTCATCAATGGTGCAGAACGTGACCAATTAGACCCCATTCTCGATGAATGCAAGCAAAATTTTATCAGCGAATTAGACGAAGAACAACAAATAGACTTTAAGAAAAAAGGCAAATTTTTTGTCCGCAATTATCAATTCCTTGTCCAAATTAATCCTTTCCGTAATCCCTACTGGGAAAGCCTGAAAACCTTTCTCAAATTCCTACTAGCCAAACTTCCCAACCTTAACGACACCGATTTATCCAAAGGTATTCTAGAAAGTGTTGATATCGACAGCTACCGCATAGAAAGACAAACAACTCTGGCCATACAGCTTGAAGGTGGGGCAGAAATAGCACCCACACCCCCAGATGCTCCTGGTAGCAGATATGAAGCGCAATTAGACGTACTCAGTAATATTATTCAAGATTTTAACGATCGCTTCGGCAATATTCAGTGGACAGAAAAAGATAAGGTGTGGCGATTCCTGTTTGAAGAATTACCCGCCGAAGTCAGCAAAGACGAAGAATATCAGAACGCCAAGAAATACTCAGATCGGCAAAACGCCAGAATCACCTTTGAGAAAAAGCTGGTTGATAAGTTTCAGGAATTCATCTTCGACCATACAGAAGCATACCGTAAATTTACTGAAGACCCTGAATTTAAAGCATGGTTAGCCAATACCCTGTTCGATAATGATTACGACCAAGGTGCAGCATAAGGCGAACACTCACTATTTTAGGAACTAAGAATAAATGTGCCTTTGTATACTATAGTATTTTCTATACATAAATTTAAGCTATAAAAATAATTATGCTTGTACTTATATAAAAAAGTACTTTCAACTATACTGAGGTCAGTTTTCTGAGCAGTTTAATCCTGATATCGAAATTTGTAGAGGAAAAATGACCTTTAGCCTAAAGAGACATTCCTGTTATTTACATCAACAAAGCCAAGTTATATGGCAGGGTGAACAAATTATTGATGCAGATGAATTTGAGAGCTACTTGAGAGGAAGAGTTTACAATCGCCTGACAGATGCAGAAAATCGAGAGCCTTGTGTTGCAGAATTAACAGCATTGGCTACAACTGGTATGGAATCTGACTTCTTAGCAAAATTCTTGGTTTCAGAGCCTGTTCCAGAACCGTGGGCAGTAGGCGAAGCCATAGCAGAATGTCTACTTGCAGATATACAGAATGTGGTTTGGCCTTGGAACGCTGAACGAGACAAACGCACTCCGAAAGCTAGTTTGCCAGGTGCTGACTTAGTAGGTTTCTTTATAGAGGGAAATGATGTTTAAATTCTTAAATCAAGAGGTTCAGTAATATTATTGGCAGGAAAAGTTACACATACTTGGAGCTTGGCAAATAATTTTAAGCATGAAAGTAATTACTTAACCGTTATACCTGAGAATATTAAGATAGTACAAAGATTTTTATTAGAAGAATTTGGTGAAGAATTTCCACTAATTAGCCTCTTGGAATATGGCATAGGTGTTCATCTCTCTGGTCTTTCAGATGAAGTTAAGATGTTGATGGAATGGTTATTTGAGAATAGTAATATACAAATTCTTGTGGCAACAACTACTATTGCACAAGGAGTTAATTTTCCAGTGGCTAATATTGTTTTAGCAAGTCACCAATATCCGTTTGGTAAAGATATGCCACCAGAAGATTTTTGGAATCTGGCAGGACGTGCAGGGCGTGTAAATCAAGGAAGTGTAGGAATTATTGCTTTAGCAGCAAAAGATCAAGAAAAAGCTGAACAATTAAAAAAATTTGTGAATAAGAATGTAGAATCCCTAAATTCTACTCTGGTGCATATGGTGCAACAAGCTATTGAACAGTGGGGGGATCTGAATTTACATCTACTGTATAAACAGCCTGAGTGGTCTTCTTTCCTGCAATACCTTGCTCATACTTATCGACAGATTGGTAATCATGAGAAGTTCGTTACTACAGTTGAACAGGTTTTACGGGGAACTCTTGGTTTTCAAGACCTTCGCCGTAATAATCCAAAAGCAGCGACTGATTTAGTAAACGGAGTCAGACGTTACGCAGAGAAAATTTCTGGTCGCCCACTTAGTTTAGTCGATAATACAGGATTTTCTTGGGAAAGCGTTAGCAAAACTCTTAGTCGATTGAAGAAAGAACGTATTTCTCAAGAAATCTGGGATGCAGATAATCTATTTATACAGGATAGCGGTTCTTTACAGAAAATACTGTTAATTCTTCAAGATATACCTGAATTGAGTAAAAATCTAGAACAAATATCTGGAACAGGAGGTGTAAACCAAAGCTCTTTGGCAAACATGATTACTGATTGGGTTAACGGAGCAAGTCTTAAAGAAATAGCACAAGAATATTTCACTACTAATGTAGGAGGTAAAACAGTAAAATTTACAGAGGCTATAACTAATTGTTGTCAAAAGCTCTTTAAGCTCAATCAGACAGTTTCATGGGGTTTATCCGCTCTTCAAACTCTAACATTCAAAGAAGAAGAATTTGACCTTCTTCCACAAGCAGAGCAAAAAACCTTACGTAATCTACCTGCTCGTGTATTTTACGGTGTTAACTCTGATGATGCAATTACTCTCAGACTTTTAGGTGTACCCCGAAAAGCTGCTCAACCATTGGCAAAACAACTTGGAGAACGGTTATTCAACCAAGATTTACCTCTATCAAGATTGAGAAATGAATTAGCGAAAGTAGATGCTATAGATTGGACACAAGCTATGGGGCAAGTTGGGCAAGACTATTATACAATCTGGAAGATTCTTGAAGGTAATGAATAGGTAGTTTTTAGTTACTCAAAATTACACTACAGGTAGGATACCCCAACAGCAAACGTAATTGGTAGCGACCGCATCATTAAGAATTAGCTAGTAATGCAAGATTATCACAGCAAATCACTCGACACAAATGTAATCGCTTACTACGCTAGTGCTGAAAGTAATCGCTCCCCATATCCTAAATCGGCTTCTGAGACTTCACCATTTCCTCAAACGCCAGAAAACATCTGTGACACAACTATTCACCCACAACGCAGGAACTTTAAACCTTGCCCGACAGTTTGGACACTCTGAAAGCAAACTTAATCTGTGGCGATCGCACCCCTGTATGACCTTCACCTGCCATTCAATCTTATGACATGGTGACTCGGTATAACAAGCAGCGCATAACCGAATCGGCTCCATTTTCATTCCTACCCCAGCAGGTGGTAACATCTGCGCTAACCCGACATCAACCTCCACAACCTTAGCCAATGCTTCCAACTGCTGGCCAGATGGTGGGGGATTAAACCGAAACTTTTCCCATCGTGCGATCGCCTCACTTCCCCTTACCAGGCGGCAAAATCGTTCCATCCGTCTGCGCTTGTTTAATAGCTCGTTTCAGAATTAACACTGCCATTTGCGACAAAGAACGTTCCTCTGCATCCGCCAGTTGTTGCAGAGCTTCTTTGTCTTCTTCTTCCATGTAAATACTCAATGTTACTTTTCCCATGTGACTATTATCAGCTTCTCTATGTGTTTTTATATTAAATCACTAAAAACAAATAAATTTAAATAGAAACACATAAAATTTATGTATAATTACTGATAAGTCAAAAGCCAGCGCGCAACTTTCTCAGGGCTGACGCACTGGCTTCTGGCTCCTTCTCACAGGAGACATATTCCATGTTAAGACCCAATACAGTTCAGTTAAGCATTTCTTTCTTCTCTCAGTGCCCTCTGTGGTTCGTTAAAAAAATTGACTTTGACAAAGAGTTTTAGCCTTAACTGAACCGTATTGTGTTAAGACCTGTTTGCCACAAAACAGATGAACACAGAAGTTATCTACAAGCTTTAGATGACTTCGGTATTGCTGAACTATTGGCGAAACTCAACAACTATTGTGAACAGCGAGAACAACAAACTTTAGCAGCGTTGTTGATTTCCCAATTAACTCAGAGTCTTGATGCTGAATTAATTGCTAGTTATTTGAGTGCGATCGCGCTCAATCGCCACGATTTACTCCCAAGATTAATTAACCAGAAATTTTCTGCGAGTTCAGTTGATTTACCCGACGACTTTGCGAACACAGCAAAAACACCCCGCTTTTTGTATGGCGACAAATTGCGTTGGATTGGTTCTGACACCGATTGGGGAACTTCGATCGGTAGATTTTATAGCTTTGCTCCCCATCTTTGCTGCTGGACTTGGTGCTACCTAATTTGGTTGAGCAAAGATAGCCTCAGTGCTGCTTGGATATCTGCTGATATTGCTTGGGAAGAGGATTTAGAGCCACTAGAAGCGGAGCCAATGCTATGACTAATCCGCGTCCCTTACAGGCACGAGAGCAAAGTCTAATTGACCTTTACAGCCACTGTCAATTAGGAATGACACCCAAGAATTTTTATGCCAAATGGGATGTTAATCATGAGGCGATCGCTCGTATTTGCTCTCGTTCACTTTCAACTGTCCGGCGTTGGTTTTCCAAGGGTCGCAATTACCGCAGTCCCATGCCCAGTGATTTACGCCATCTTGCCCTGATGGACTTCCTGCTAGAACGCTTCGAGGAAATTCCCGAAGAATTTTTGAAGATACTCTGTTCTCTCACAGGACATCAGTAGGAATCGAAAAGTCAACAAATTGCAATGTCATCCTGACATTTTTTTACCAGCCACTCTCACAGTAGGGTGGCTTTAATCTTGTAAAGATTTGAGCCACATTTGTTAACTCCAATTCACTAGCTAAATCATAGATTTTATGACCTATATTGAAAAGCTAAATCCTTGGTGTATAGTCCGCCATTTTCCTAATATGCAACACCAGATAGTTGCTCGTTTTCGTCGTCGTGGTGATGCAAAGGCTCATTCACAAGTTCTGCGCCGACTAATACCAAATGCAACTTTCTCAATCATGTTCAATCCAGCAGTCGAGCAAGCAGAACAAATTACCCCATGATTTTAATATTCTGGAAGTCAGTTAAATTCTAGCGAGTCTCTTTCAGAGGTGCTTTGGTAGCGTATTTTAATCAAATATTATTTATTTCAGACAACAAGCAATTACATCAAGGATATTTTTAGTCCTTAATGTCTTGCTTTCCCCTAACAGCATTAACTTCAAAACATATCCCCTGTTGACTTATTATAAAATAAAGGCTACCAAGAGGGGATTATATGTTGATTACCCTTACAAAAGTGTTATTGAATTGCGCGGTTTTGTTAGTCAACAATACTTCTGGCAATCTACCATCTCATCAAAAGTCATAGCTGAATGTCCAGGATTAGGAATAAGTTCTTATTCAAATTCAGCCATGTTTAATTTCACTACCTAAGTTATGCTTTTTAAAGCCTAACTTTGCAAGTAGATATCTAAGTCTTGCTCATTAAATATAACTGGTTGAACAGATAGCCCTGATTCCCATCTTTGGAGCCTTGTCTGGTTTCCTTGTGTAGCATCAAGCTGTTGATTGTAAATATCAACAATGTAGCGAACTAGCCGTAAGTTTAGTTCCTGCAAAGTCAGAGAAGCTTCTTCCTCTGCTGTATCTAGACTGGACTGAGCCTGAATGTTAGAACTTATATATCCAGGTAAAGCAGCCATAAACTCCGTATTAATCCTCCGAAAAATACGTTCTGCAAATCCACCTTGACTGAAGTGGTTATCGCGCAGACGGTAATTAATACCTAACTGCAAATAAATCTGTTCTAAGCGTTGAGAGCGAAAATCTCTGCTAGCATCACCGCAAAGAATTCCAGGAACACCATACGTTACCCATTCGCGATTAAGTTGATATTCTTCTCCATACTGCTTTGGCAAAATAGCATGACGTAATGCTAAGGCAATAGAATGAGAACTAGGTCTATCAAAGCCTAGATGAAAGCCCATAATACAGCGAGAATAACTGTCTGTAATCAACGTTAAATAAGGAAGAGTTACAGATTCACCATGTTGGTCTACCAGTAGGATATCTAACTTACTAGAGTCACATTGCCAAACTTGATTGCTATGGTCTACATCGACAGTTTGCCTTTCAAAAGTTTTATGGCTCATAATTTTTCTCCATTCTAAATTACCTACGGTTGTTCACCTTTAAGTAGGCGAAAAGTAGCGGCATTATAGTACAGAAATGTACTAATTAGTACATAAATACTATGTAAATAGAACTTACCACTTTTGAAATAAAAAATCAATAATTACTTCATAAAAAAGCAAAAACTGATTATTTTTCATGCTTATAAATAAGTTTTTGAAAGATAATCATCTCCTCAAAAGGCAGAAAACAACGCTGACACCAATTATCTGCCCACAAAGATGGAACTTTGAACCTTGCCCCACAGTTGGGGCATTCTGACAACAAGGTTAATTTATGGCTCGTGCATCCTTGCGTTACCCTAAGCTGCCATTCCATCTTGTGACATGGCGACTCAGCATAACAAGCAGCACATAACCGAATTGGCTCAATTTTCATACCCACTCCAGCAGGTGGTAACATTTGTGCTAACCTATCGGCATCAAGCCCCACAACCTTAGCCAAAGCCTCCAACTGCTGGCGAGAAGGAGGGGGATTAAACCGAAACTTTTCCCATCGAGCGATCGCACCCGCAAGTCCTGCGGCTTTACCTAACCCAGTAGGGGTTAAATCATTTGCCCGTCGAAAACGTCCTAAAAAGTGACTCAGGCTTTCTCCTTGATATGGTAGAACTCTAAACAGCCAAGGCTTAATATTTTCCACTTCCATCACTTGTACTCAGCAGCTACTTCCTTCAAAGTTTCCAAGTCAATTTTTTGCAGTCCCTTTTTTAAAGCCCGGATTGCAGTCTCTCGGAGAATCATATCCATCAAACCGATATAACCTCCAGTTGCTTCCCCTAACGTCTTCAACATCGTCTTACTGGAAAGGTTGGAAGCAACTGGCAATCTCAGTATTTGTTTCTCCCAAATATCCACCGTTCGCTTAAAATCTTCCCCTGACATCTTTCCAAAACGGTGACAAGACCGAAAACGGTTGTAAACCTGCTCATCCCGCTTAATCACTGCATCTAAGCGATCAGTTCCTACCAAAATCACTGCTATTTCCAACCTGTCAAAAATATCACGCACTTCGGCAAAAGTTTTCGGCTTAAAACGGTCAGCTTCATCAATAATCAACATCTCTACCCCGCAACCTTTAAGAACCCGCAGTGTTCTATCTCGAATTTCTGCCACTGTTCCTTTAGTTACTTGATATTTCAAATGCTCCATAATTACCCCAAAGAATTCCTTCGCACCGCACTCTTGGGGAATTTGGATATAAGCCACAGGTACAGTTGGGGGTTTTCCTGCAACTTGAGAGGGTTTATTCCTAAGCCTATAGGCATCACAACCCATTGTTTTTCCCGTTCTTGACTCACCTACCACACGCCCAGATTGTCTTGATTGGCGCTTTCCTTCCAACCAATCATGGAGAATTTGCACTTGTTCAAGTGGGACAAAACCTTTACGATTTAATCGTTGAATCTCCGCCTGTAATTTTTCACTATTAACGGGAATATCACCCAATTGTTGGGCAACTGCTTGGGCTTGTTTTGAAGTCATTTTCTAAAATCCGTAATCTTCACGCATTTGTTCATAATCAAAAACTTCCGGCATCTCTGGCTCAGATTCGCTATCAATAAATACCGCCTCTACTGATTCTTCTGGCTCAACAGGTATAAGTTGTTTAGATTTTTTGACCTCAGCCTGTTCTACTTTCTGACGCTCTTTTTTGGTTTTCTTTTGAGTTTGGAATGTTTCGCGTTCTCTAACTTCAGCCAAAATTGAGCGATTGCTCACAGCCTTACCCGCTTCTCTGACCTTGCGGCTACTAGCTTTTGCTTCATCTAGAGATAGTTCTTCTGTCTCCAAATCTTGAGCATAAGCACGAGCAATAAATACCTCTTTATCCCCTTCTATGCAATAAACCAAAATCGTTGTGATGTCTCTAGGGTCATATCGCAACACAACACTTTCCCCCGCATAACCCGCTAAGAGTTCACCTCTATACATCAAGTTTTCAAATTGCAGATATCCTCCGCGTTGAATTTGTCGCCGTGTTTGCTTCATTAAGCAAATATCCAAATCTCTCTCGGAAAGTAAATCAGGTGTCGCAATTAAACCAGATTCCCAGCGTTGAAATCTTGTCTGGTCGCCCATTCGAGCATCAAGTCGCTGGTTATAGTTATCAACGATGTAACGCACCAACATTTGCTCTAACTGCCGCAACGTTAAGCAAGCTTCTTTCTCCGCTTCCTCTGGTCGCTCTTGAACGTTTGAACCTGTATATCCTTGTAAAGTTGAGAATAATTCTGTATTTAGAGTTTTAAACGGACGCTCAACACTACCACCTTCAGATGGGCGATCGCGTAAATGACAAACAAACCCTAACTGCACTCCTATTTGCTGTAAATGGTTGGAACGAAAATCTTTACCCGCATCTGTATAAAAGTGTTGCGGCAAACCAGAAGTACCCCATTCTTCATGAAGTCCATATTCTGAACCATATTGCTTGGGCAAAATTGCATGACGTAACGCCAAAGCTACAACTTGAGAACTTGGTGGATCGTAGCCCAAGTTAATCCCCATAATGCAGCGCGAATAACTATCAATAACTGTTGTTAACCAAGGACGACTAAGAATTTTGCCATGCTGGTCTACTAATAAAACATCAACAAGGGTGTGGTCGCACTGCCAAACTTGGTTACTGTATTCTATTTGTAAATCTTTTCCATCACGGGTTTTAACTGATAAGCGCGAACCACGCCAACCCGGACTGCGAATACTTTTAGCTTGCTCAATTTTATCTATTAACGGTTGCAAAATTCGGTAAACCGTCATGTGGGAAGGAGGCTTAACTCCCAGTTCATCAGCTCTAGCCTTAGCTTTGATAAATACCTGCTGGCGAGTCATCCTTTTACTTCCCTTATTACCCTCCTTATAAGTTTTCAATACAAACTCTTGCCAGTCTTCATCAACTCGATGCTTCCCTTTATCCACCCGTTGATTTTGCGCCAGTCCAGCCAAACCTTCGTGTTCCCATGTATCTACTAGCCGTCGCACTGTACGTACTGACTTACCAAGCTTTTCTGCTGCTTCCTTGAGCTTTTGAGTATATGTAGTGCGATCGCTATTTTCTAAAAGATTTTGAATCACCTCCATTTTCAGCAAAGCTTCATCTGAAAGTTTAGAAACTATAACGTTTGCTTCAGCAAGATCGTTGTTAACATCTGCGGAGCTTGCCCAAGTCGTAGAGGTTGTAGAAGATTCTGCATTTTCCATACAGTGTTTTATCAAAACATAGTTGTATTATACTATTTAAATGACAAATAATTTGTTAATTTATGAAAAGTCATCACTTTACCAGGTTTCTGGAGATTGACAATTAAATTGTGAAATATCTGGTATTTGACATCTAATTAGTGAATACTGGCTTGGATGAGTATAACTGTCTTAAATAGGAAAAACCCTGATATAATCATTGTTATGTCAGGGTTTTAGGTATTTAGAACGCTGTGACAATATTTTGTTAAATTGACAAATAATTAGTTAATGTACATTAGCTTTACAAGACTAACGAAAAAATCGAGAGGTCATTTTCTCTCATGGGATAAACCTAATTTACCCTATGAGAAAGAATGGCAACGGATAGTCTGGAATACAAAAATTAGTCTACGTATGTGGTGATTGATATAACACTATACTAGAGATTTTGTTTTCTCATTCAGTCTCTCACCTTTATTACCTACCCCAAAATTGTTTTAGAAAATCAAACAATGGGGCATTTGTTGGAGAGAATTCCTAAAGTAGAGGTAGAGGCTAAATCTTCCCTATTAGCAGCAGATGGGTTTGATGCAACTAGGATTTTTGTGGAGCGCAATTAATTATGACTGCTTTAACCTTACAATTACCTTCTAATCTGCAATTTACTGATGAGGAATTTGCACAGATTGTCGCTGTGAATAAAGAATTACGACTAGAGTTAACTGCTGAAGGGGAATTAATTATCATGTCACCTACTGGGGGAGAAACGGGAAACCGTAATTTTGAACTGTATCTTGATTTAGGAGTTTGGAACAGACAGAATAAACTCGGAAAAGCTTTTGATTCTTCTACTGGGTTTAAATTACCAAATGGGGCAACTCGTTCACCTGATGCTTCTTGGATAAGAATAGAAAGATGGGATGCTCTTATCCCAGAACAAAGAAAGAAATTTCTCCCTTTGTGTCCTGATTTAGCAGTGGAATTAGTTTCTGAAACTGATGATGTGGAAGATACTAAAGCCAAAATGGAGGAATACTTAGCAAATGGTTTACAACTGGGTTGGTTAATTAATCCTAAAGATAAACACGTAATAATTTATCGCCCAAATCTTGCACCGGAAGTTTTACAATCTCCCACAAGTTTATCGGGTGAAGATGTTCTCCCTGGTTTTGTTTTAAATTTGCAGCAGATTTTTGTATAGATGACTGATTATCTTAATTTTATTTCTACAATCACTGAACGTTTTTAAATTCGCTTAAACCATCCACACTCTCTTTAAAGACCAAACCAGATTCGACATCGCCGCAAATGCTGAGTGTAAGAACTTTAGAAAAGTGAGAATCTTTTTTGATTGGCGATCGCACTTCTTTAGCAAAAAAATCAACTAACTTAAAACCAATATGGTTTTTCAGTACACTAACGCATTTGTCACCATAGCATCGGTTAATTTTGAGAAGTTAGTTAATTTCTATACCAAATTGCTGGAGCAAAAGCCAGTTATTTTGATTCTAAATGTCTATGCTGAGTTTAATTTAGTTAGTATGCGATTAGGTATTTTTAAACCAAAGAAGACAAACGAATCGGAATTTGAAGCGATTGCAAAAAGTAAGATAAGTTTGTGTTTAGAGGTGAGTAACTTAGAAGATGCGATCGCTCACCTAACTACTTTGGGCTATCCTCCACCAGGAGACATTTCTATTGCTTCCCACGGGAGAGAAATATATGCTTATGACCCTGATGGCAATCGTCTGATTTTACATCAAGCCATAGTGAATGATAATTGATAAGTGATAATAATTTATTTGGTAATTAATTATGGCTATAACTCAAAACTATAGATTAAACCTGATTCAATGGTATCCAGGTCACATTGCGAAAGCTGAAAGAAAGCTCAAAGAACAGCTGAAGCGCGTAGATGTGGTGTTTGAGGTACGAGATGCTCGGATTCCCTTAGCGACTCACCATCCCCAAATAGGTGAGTGGGTAGAAGGTAAGGCACGGGTGTTGATACTTAACCGAGTAGATATGATTACACCACAAATGCGATCGCTGTGGATCGATTGGTTTAAACGTCAAGGAGAAGTCCCTTATTTTACCAACGCTCAACATGGTAAAGGTATAGCAGAAGTAGCGCAGGCAGCGCAAGCCGCTGGGATAGAACTCAATCAAAGAAGAAGCGATCGCGGGATGTTACCCCGTCCAGTGCGGGCTGTGGTGATTGGTTTTCCCAATGTCGGTAAATCAGCTTTAATTAACCGCCTGTTGGGAAAGCGAGTCGTGGAAAGTGCAGCTCGTCCTGGGGTAACTCGCCAACTACGCTGGGTGCGAATTTCCGAACATTTAGAATTGCTAGATGCTCCTGGTGTCATCCCTCTAAGATTAGAAGACCAAGACGCAGCCTTAAAATTAGCTATTTGTGATGATATCGGTGAAGCATCTTACGATAACCAACTAGTAGCAGCAGCCTTAGTGGATTTACTCAACTATTTAGAAGCTGTAGCCGGAGATTTATTACCAAAAAAACCGTTACAGTCCCGCTACCAACTAGATTCAACGTCAGACACCGGAGATACCTATTTGCACGCTTTAGCAGAGCATCGTTACAAAGGTGATGTAGAGCGAGCAGCAAGGCAACTTTTAACAGATTTTCGCAAGGGATTGTTGGGTGAAATGAGTTTGGAATTACCGCCCAATTAAATCTAAATTCAAAGAGTAAAAATTCTGCAAATTGTCTACATATATAGGAAACCTATTTGATGTTTGACAGGACTTACGCAACTGTCACAAGCAATGGCGCGGCTATACCGCAATACGCTTGGCTTTGTGAAAAATTGTAGGTTGGGTGAAGCAAAGCGCAACCCAACAAAGTGATGAAAATGTTGGGTTTCGTTCCTCAAACGCCACTTGCTTCTCCCAAGGGGAGACGCTGCGCGTAGCTTGCTTCCCCGAAGGGGTACAAATCGGGAAACCCGCCTAACACAGTGGCTCCTCAACCTACACAACTTAAGGTTTTTGGTGCTAACCCAAGCGTATTGGGTTATACCGCGCTACGCGCCAAACAACTAGGCAATAAAGATGGTAACGTCTTGACGTTTTAATTGCCGAGCTAAATAATTTGACAACAATCTATCCTTGATTGGATAAATTTTTTGACCAGTTTTATCAGCTAAATCTTTGAGCTTAAACTAGTAGTCTGTCTCATTAAATTTCAGGGATAAGAGAACGAACCGCGTTCGCAAAGCGTCTCGCAGAGAAGACGCGAAGTACACGAAGCAAGAAGGAAAGAAGAGAATTTTAAATTTGATTCACCCATCAAAATTAATGGGACAGAACACTAGTAGCGTGACATGCTTAAAATGTTGGGTTTAAAAAACTCACAAAAATTAAAATCTAATCATTAACAGAATTACTCAACCTAATAAATTAAGCTTGCCGCGCTACTAGACTCAAATAGCGCAGCCAATATGATTTCTTGGAGTAGCACATAGTTACTGAAAAAATGCGATCGCGCTAGATTCCAGAGACACTTGTAACGACCTAGTACTACAAAAAAATACTAACTGCGCGAAATGATAGGTTACGTCCAACACCGACTAACAGATTATGAAAAAAGGGTATTCGCCAATAAAAGTACTTGCAGTTTTAGCATTACGACATGATTTTTTGGGATGAATCGGTACTGGTAAAACTATGTCCGCAAACGTTTGTTAACTAAGAGATGGTAATGGGAATTATAACACTAATATAAAGTAAATTTTCGTGAAAATTTATGAGCGCAAAAGTTGATGGAACTTTAAGGATTGCTGGCTACCAAATCATCGAGAAACTTTATTCAGGTTCTCGTACTCAAGTGTATCGGGCAATTCGAGAATGCGATCGTCTACCAGTTGTCATCAAGCTCTTAAAACGAGAATTCCCAACTTTTACTGAATTAGTACAGTTTCGCAACCAATATGTGATCGCTAAAAACCTAAATATTCACGGCATTATCAAACCCTACAGCCTGGAAGCCCATCATAATGGCTATGCCCTAGTCATGGAAGACTTTGGTGGTGTTTCCCTGCGGCAATTTACTCAAGGAAAAACACTAATATTAGAGCAATTTCTACCCATTGCTCTGCAACTGCTTCACACTTTACACCAATTACATCAACAGCGCGTCATTCACAAAGACATCAAGCCAGCCAACATCTTGATTCATCCTGACACGAAACAAATCAAGCTGATTGACTTTAGTATTGCCTCGCTATTACCACGAGAAACCCAGGAAATCCAAAGCCTCAATGGATTGGAGGGAACGCTAGCCTATCTGTCGCCAGAGCAAACCGGACGGATGAATAGAGGCATTGATTACCGCAGTGACTTCTATTCTTTAGGCGTGACTTTCTTTGAACTACTGAGTGGAAAATTGCCCTTTGAGTCCCATGAACCAATGGAGTTGGTGCATTACCACATTGCGAAACTTCCACCCTGCCTTTGCGATTTCAACCCCAAATTGCCCTTGATGCTGGGCGAAATTGTCCGCAAACTGATGGCAAAGAACGCCGAAAACCGCTATCAAAGCGCGCTAGGACTTAAACATGACCTTGTTACCTGCTTAGAACAGTGGCAAGAAACAGGCAAACACACCTGGTTTGATTTAGGACAGCGCGATATCAGCAATCGCTTTCTCATACCCGAAAAGCTCTACGGGCGGGAATCGGAAGTCAAGACCTTACTAGAAGCATTTGGTCAAGTTGCCAATGGTAGCTCTCAATTGATGCTAGTGGCAGGTTTCTCTGGTATTGGTAAAACCGCAGTCGTCAATGAAGTGCATAAGCCGATTGTGCGGTGGAATGGCTACTTCATCAAGGGCAAATACGACCAGTTCAACCGTAACATTCCTCTGTCTGCTTTTTTACAAGCCCTTCGTGACCTAATCGGACAGTTGCTTAGTGAAAATGATCCTCGGCTAAAGCAATGGCAGAAAAAGATTTTAGCGGCAGTGGGAGAGAACGGACAACTCCTGATCGAGGTAATTCCGGAACTGGAGCAGATGATTGGCAAACAGCGTGCGCTCGCTGAACTATCGGGCGGTGCGGCACAGAACCGTTTTCATCTGCTGTTCCAAAAGTTCATTCAGGTGTTCGCTCAAAGAGAGCATCCGTTGGTGATGTTTCTCGATGACTTGCAGTGGGCAGATTTGGCTTCGCTCAATTTGCTGAAGCTGTTGATGACTCAGAGTGATTGCAGCCATCTATTCATTATTGGTGCATACCGCGATAACGAGGTGTTTGCGGCTCATCCACTCATGTTGACGCTAGATGAAATTGAAAAGGCATCTTCTGGCGTCAACACCTTGACCCTAGCTGCCTTGAGTCAAGCAGATGTGAACCATTTGATCGCCGACTCCCTCAGTTACACAACGGCACAGGCATTACCGTTAACAGAGTTAGTTTATCAAAAAGCCAAAGGCAATCCCTTTTTCACAACTCAGTTTTTGAAAGCGCTACATGAGGATGGGTTGATTACTTTTGATTGGGAGGTTGGTTTTTGGCAGTGTGATGTAGCGCAAGTGCGTAGACACGTAGCGGCTTGTCGTCAGACATCGCTTGCTCTCACTGATGATGTGGTGCAATTTATGGCACAACAAATTCAAAAATTGCCCGACATCACTCAAAATGTTCTGAAACTGGCAGCCTGTATCGGCAATCAGTTCGATTTGGCGACGTTAGCGATCGTTTATGAAAAGTCGCAGGCAGAAACCGCTTCAGACTTGTGGAAAGCATTGCAAGAAGGATTTATCATTCCTACCAATGAAATTTACAAGTTTTATCAGGATGCCTCATTTGTCCTTTGTCATTTGCAAATGACAAATGACAAAGGACAAATGACAGTTTACAAATTCTTGCACGATCGCGTCCAGCAAGCTGCTTATTTCCTGATTCCAGATGAACAAAAACAGATTGCTCACCTAAAAATTGGGCAACTATTAATGATTCATACGCCTGTTGCTAAACAAGACGAAAAATTATTTGAAATCGTTAACCAACTTAATATCGGTAAATCTCTAATTGTCGATCTATCTCAGCAAATAGAACTCGCCCAACTCAATCTGAAAGCTGGACAAAAAGCCAGAGCCGCAACTGCCTATACAGGCGCATTTGAGTATTGCACTACAGGCATCGCCTTGTTAGCTGAGGATATGTGGCAAACGCAGTATGAGTTAACCTTAGCCCTTTACGAAGCGGCCACTGAAGCCGCTTACCTGAGCGGCAACTTTGAACAGATGACACAATTGGCGGCAGTCATTACAGAACACTCTAGAAACTTGTTGGATACGGTCAAGGTCTATGAAGTTCAAATTCAAGCTGCTCAAGCCCAACATCAATTTATAGAGGCAGTGCAGATTGCCCTAAAGATTGTAGAGCATCTAGGAACAAGTTTTTCGGGGCAACCCAGTCAATTAGATATTGCACAGGCATTCAAGGCGACTAAATCGATCCTGGCTGGAAGGCAACCGTTAGACTTAATGACTCTACCCCAGATGTCAGACCCTAATAAGTTAGCTGTTGTACGGATTCTTGCCGCTGTCTCTTCTGCTGCCTTTGTTGTAACTCCAGCGCTGTTACCGTTTATTGTCCTCGAACAGGTTAATTTATCGGTTCAATATGGCAATAGCTCATTTTCGGCAATTGGCTATGCCTACTATGGACTAATACTTTGTGGAATGGTAGGAGAGATTGACTTTGGCTATGAGTGTGCAAAACTAGCACTTTTGTTGCTCGAACATTTTAATGCCAAAGAACTGAAATCCAGAGTTTATGTCGGAATTCATTGTAGTGTGTGGCATTGGAAAGAGCCGCTCAAGAACACCTTACCGTTTCTCCGGGAAGGCTACGAAATTGGATTGGAAACGGGAGATTTAGAATCAGCTGCTATTTGCGGATTCATTTACATCTCATACTGTTGGTTTATGGGCAAAGAACTAAGCGATCTCAGCCGACAGAGCGCTGCCTTCCGAGATCAGCTCGCGCACCTCAACCAAGAAGGTCTTACTAGTCATCTGACTGTTTTTCAGCAAGCAATTTTGAATATGATCGGCGATTCTGCTGAACCTTGGCAGCTGAGTGGAGATGCCTTTAATCGAGAGGAAATTGTGCCAGCCCTCCAGCGATCGGGCGATCAGACTGCGCTGTACTATTTCTATGCCAGCCAACTTGGTCTGTGTTACATGTTTGGCAAGTTAGAGTTGGCGGTAGAAGCTGCGATCGCTGCTGAAAACTATATCGGTGGTGCTACAGGCTTATTCATAGTTCCGCTTTGCTACACCTATGATTCTCTAGCCCATCTGGCAATCTATTCTCAGGTTTGTGAAGCACAACAGCAACACATTCTGCAACGGGTGGCTAAAAATCAGGAAAAAATGAAAAAGTGGGCTAACCATGCTCCAGAAAATCACCTGCACAAATTTTATTTAGTTGAAGCTGACCGATACCGAGTGTTAGGGCAGAAATCAGAGGCAATAGATTTGTACGATCGCGCCATAACTCTAGCGAAAGAACACGGTTACATCCAAGAAGAAGCCCTTGCCAATGAACTGGCAGCTAAATTCTACCTCAATTGGCGCAAAGAGCGGATTGCTCAGTCATATATGACCCAAGCCTACTATGGCTATACTCGTTGGGGGGCTAAAGCCAAAGTCGCCGACTTGGAACGACGCTATCCCCAACTCCTCGCCCCCATCTTAGAGCAAACCCGTTCTCCCCTCTCAACTAACGAAACTATCTTCACCTTGGGGAGTATCACCTCCACCAGTTCCGCCACTTCCAGTAGCGTCTCTGTTGCTTTAGATTTAGCTACTATTCTCAAAGCTTCCCAAACCCTTTCTGGGGAAATCGAACTCGAAAAACTGCTTTCAGCTTTGCTGCATATCGTCATTGAAAATGCTGGAGCCGATAAGTGTGTATTCATGCTTTTGCAGTCAGATCGGTTGCTAGTTCAGGCCTTAGCACAGGTTTCCCTGAGCGGTGTAAACGCTGCCAAGGTCGATTTTTACTCGATGTTGCTCAAACCAGAGCCTGTTGAAGACTCTGTTGATGTGCCAGTTGGCTTAATTAATAATGTTAAACGCAACTTAAAACCAGTAGTAATTACTGATGCTACGGTGCATCCAAAACTACTCAATGATCCGTATGTTCAGCAACAGCAACCCAAGAGTATCTTGTGCAGCCCAGTTTTGCATCAGGGCAAATTGCTGGGCGTATTGTACCTGGAAAATAATTTGGCAACCGGAGCCTTTACAAACGATCGCGTCGAACTGCTGAACTTACTTTGCGCCCAAGCCGCAATTTCTCTAGAAAATGCCCGAATTTACCAAAATTCTCAGAACTACGCTCAACAGCTAACACAATCTTTAGCCAAATTGCAGGCTAGTGAAATCCGCTTCCAAAATTTGGCAAATAATATTCCTGGGATGGTATACCAATTCCGTCTGGCGGCGGACGGTTCAACTTCGATACCCTACGTTAGCTCTGGCTGTTTTGATTTGTATGGGTTACAGCCAGAGCAGGTAATGAGAGGTACGCATAGCCTTTACGCTATGCATCATCCTGACGATCAAGCAGCTATTGCTGAAGCGATCGCCTACTCAGCCCAAAATCTCACACCCTTTGAGCAAGAATGGCGCATCATCCTGCCTTCAGGAACCATGAAATGGATTCAATCTGCGGCTCGACCAGAGCGACAAGCCGATGGTGCAACCCTATGGGATGGGGTGGTGATTGATATTACTAATGCCAAACAGGCCGAAGCATCTTTAGCCAAAGAACGAGAGTTCTTGAATGCCATTATTCACAATATTACAGATGGGATTGTTGTTTGCGACGCTAGTGGCAAATTGACTCTATTTAACAAAGCAACTCATGAATTTCATGGCTTACCAGTAGAATCATTAGCACCAGAACAATGGACAGAACACTTCGATCTCTATCAACCTGATGGTCAAACACCCCTATCAAAAACAGAAATTCCTCTGTTTCGCGCTCTACAAGGGGAAATCGTTGAAAATACCGAAATGGTAATTGCGCCAAAGCATGGTTCTAAAAGAATTTTATTAGCAAGTGGACAAGCGATCGCTGATTCTTCAGGTAACAAACTCGGTGCAGTAGTTGTGATGCGAGATATTAGCGATGTCTACAACGAGCTTCGCTTACGCAAACTTACTGAACTTGCCTTGCAGCAAAAATCACAAGATTTAGAACAAGCGTTAACCGATCTACAAAATGCCCAATTGCAAATGGTGCAAAGTGAAAAAATGTCAGCACTAGGCAACTTAGTTGCTGGTGTGGCTCATGAAATGAATAATCCCCTTGGTTTTATTGCTGCCAGTCTCAAACAAGCTAAACCTACTTTTGCTGATATTATCGAACACTTAAAACTCTATCAAGAAACCTTGCCTAATGCGAGTGATAAAATTCTTAACCATGCCGAAGAAATTGATTTGGATTATAGCTTAGAAGACTTGCCTAAGATGATTGATGCCATGTCGATGGCGTGCGATCGCCTGAAAAATATCAGCACCAGTTTACGAACTTTCTCACGTGCTGATAAAGATTATAAAGTACCATTTAATATTCATCAAGGCATCGACAGCACGATTTTAATTTTGAAACATCGTCTCAAAGCGAACGAGCAACGTCCAGCAATTGAAGTGATAACTGAATATAATAATTTACCTCAAGTTGAGTGTTTCCCTGGACAATTAAATCAAGTATTTATGAATATCTTAGCAAATGCTATTGATGCCTTAGAGGAATCAAATATAGGTCACAGTTTTGACGAAATTAAAGCAAATCCAAACTGTATTAAAATTACAACTACAGTCGAAAATAATCTAGTTATAATTACAATCGCTGATAATGCAAAAGGTATAGATGAAGAGGTAAAACAAAAAATATTTGACCATTTATTTACGACAAAAGCTGTCGGTAAAGGCACAGGATTAGGATTGGCGATCGCTCGTCAAATTATTGTAGAAAAACATGGCGGAGCGATCGCGGTGAATTCCCAACTTGGCGAAGGAACTGAATTTGTGATTCAGCTACCATTATCGGCATAACTAAATCATCAGATGGAGTCTGAACCCCCACCTGATTTGTCTCCTTGTCCCGTTGTTCAAGCTTTCCCCGCCACCACAGAATTTTTCACCAAAAGTTCAACTGCTGCTTGATATTGCAGATCCGCTTCCGTGCCAATCTGTTCGCGGTTAATGGCTGGTTGGGAAATAACCTTATCTGGCTTAATACCTAGTTTGTTAATATCTCGGTGTTCAGGAGTTTCATACTTAGCAATTGTCACTGCCAAACCCGAACCATCTGATAATTCAAACAAGGATTGAATTAAACCCTTGCCAAAGGTGGTTTCGCCTACCAACTGGGCGCGATCGTTATCTTGGAGTGCGCCGGCAAGAATCTCACTGGCACTAGCAGTTCCTTGATTCACCAAAATCACCAGAGGATCTTTCGTCAGGGCGGGCCCAAAGGCTTCAAAACTACCCTGAATACCTTGTCGGTTAACAGTGTAAACAATCGTGCCAGAGTCTAACCACAGACGAGCAATTTCAATTCCTGATTGCAATAACCCCCCAGGATTATTTCGCAAATCTAGAATGTAGGCAGCAGCGCCTTTTTTTTCTAGACTAGAAATAGCGTGTGCCAATTCCGTTGAAGCGTTGGCATTAAATTGTGTAAGACGTAAGTAGCCAATGGGTGTACCCTCAGCAGAAACACGCAAATCTGAAACTACAGGGTTAAGAGCAATGCGATCGCGCGTCAGTCTAATTTCCGTTTCTGCCTCTCCGTCTCGTTCGATCAAGAGAGTCACAAGGCTGCCACTAGGCCCGCGCATTCTGGTAGCAGCTTCATCAAGAGTGAGATTTTCTGTGGAAACACCTTCAATTTTGAGAATGCGATCGCGTGGTCTAATCCCCGCTTTATCTGCCGGTGAACCGGCGATGGGAGCCACCACTTCCAATTTCCCATTCTCAGAATTCAAGGCAATTTGCAATCCTACCCCAGTCAGTTCCCCAGAAGTATTGACCTGCAAGCTGCGGTACTGTTCTGGATCTAAAAAACGAGTAAAAGGATCGTCGAGGCTCTTGAGCATCTTTCCAATTGCTTCATAACTGGCATTTGAGTCTGCCAGTGGCTTCTCCAGAACCTTTTGCCGCACAGCCGCCCAGTTTTGATGATTAAAGGTCTCATCTAGATAAGTACGATTAACAATTCGCCAAACTTCCGAAACCAGCTTTTGTTCCCCCGTTAAAGCCAGCGCTGGTTGAGTGAGCGTACCCAACGCCAAGCAAAACGCCATTAACAATGAAAATCCAACCCGAAAGACTTGTTTGTTCATGAACCCCATTATCAATTCCACCTCAACCCAAATTTCCTAGATAATGCCCACTTCCTCTGTTGTTGATGAAATCTATCTCTCGATTATGTTACTTTTTTTATAGAAGTGGTGCATTTTTCTCATCAAGTTGTTCAGTCAATTGATGCATCGTATCCACTCACCAAAGGATAAAATCTACTTTGTGTCCACTATTTTGTGTGTAGGGGCGGAAAGAGATCGCAATATATTCCATCTTTACAGAGTGTAAAGTTTCTGAAGTCTCTTAGCACGCCAAAAGCTGAAAAGCAAACAAAAAAACTCCCCTTTACTAAAATCCCAAAATTACTACTTGGGAGAGAAGTCTGAGCGAAGGCTTCTGCCGATTCAGAACTTCGGGATTTATCAACCGCAACCGACTTTTAGGAACTTGAGATTGTATGGCCAACGTTTACGACTGGTTTGAGGAACGCCTGGAGATTCAGGCACTCGCCGAAGACGTTACTAGCAAGTACGTCCCTCCCCACGTCAATATCTTTTACTGCCTGGGTGGAATTACCTTGGTTTGCTTTCTCATCCAGTTTGCTACTGGATTTGCCATGACGTTCTACTACAGGCCAACAGTAACTGAAGCTTTCTCCTCAGTAGAGTACATCATGAATGAAGTCAACTTTGGTTGGCTAATTCGCTCCATCCATCGCTGGTCTGCCAGCATGATGGTATTAATGATGATTTTGCATACCTTCCGGGTTTATCTGACTGGTGGTTTCAAAAAGCCCCGCGAATTGACCTGGATAAGTGGTGTCATCCTAGCTGTGATTACAGTTTCCTTTGGAGTCACCGGCTATTCCTTACCTTGGGATCAAGTTGGCTACTGGGCTGTAAAAATCGTTAGCGGCGTACCAGAAGCAATTCCTGTAGTTGGCGTTCTGATTTCCGACCTGCTGCGTGGCGGTTCTAGTGTTGGTCAAGCAACACTAACTCGTTACTACAGCGCACACACATTTGTACTGCCTTGGTTGATTGCAGTATTCATGCTGTTTCACTTCTTGATGATCCGCAAGCAAGGCATTTCCGGGCCTTTGTAATCTCAGCTATTGGCGAAAGGCAACATACATTTGTTAGTTTTCAGATCGAGTGGTTTGTTTTAAACTTATGAAACACAAGAAATTAATTGCACATAAGTTCCAAAAATAAATACTTGTATCTGAAGCCTCAAGCTATAGAAAACCTTCAGGCGGATGACTGTAGATATAAAAACGCTGTTTGCTGCCTGTTGGTTGCCTAGTAGCTGATAGCTTTCACAAATGCTTTAATTTAACTTAAGCAGGAGAGCACATTTCAAAATGTCAACACAAAAAAAACCTGACCTGAGCGATCCTCAGTTAAGAGCCAAACTCGCTAAAGGCATGGGTCACAACTACTATGGTGAACCCGCTTGGCCTAATGACTTACTTTACGTCTTTCCAATTGTGATCATGGGTTCCTTCGCTGCAATTGTGGCTCTAGCTGTGCTAGATCCTGCAATGACCGGTGAACCAGCAAATCCTTTCGCTACACCATTGGAAATTTTGCCAGAGTGGTACTTGTATCCAGTCTTCCAAATTTTGCGATCGCTTCCTAACAAACTTTTAGGAGTGTTAGCAATGGGTTCCGTACCAGTAGGGCTAATCCTCGTTCCCTTTATTGAGAACGTGAATAAGTTCCAAAACCCCTTCCGCCGTCCAGTCGCAACCACAGTATTCCTCGTTGGTACTCTTGTCACCTTGTGGCTGGGTATTGGTGCTGCTTTGCCATTGGATAAATCTTTGACCTTGGGACTATTCTAAATTAGTCACCACAAAGTGCTTTGACGCCTGTGAGTTTCAAGAGCAGATGCAGATGTGCTTTTGAAAACAATCAACAGGCGTCAATTTTAACAGGAAAGAATTCAGAAGTCAGAAGCCAGAATGGGCTAAACCTTAGCTATCCGCTAACAGAATTAAATTCTAAACGAAAAAGCGGATCGCGCCATTCAATGCGAGTCCGTGTATTCTACAGGAAAGCAAGTTACGCATAGCGTCTCATAGATGGTATCTGAATAAATGGGTTTAAGTTCCCTACTAAATATGCTTTTTTTAGTGATCAACAAAATAGTGTTGGATCTGTAGCAAGATCCCGCAGGGTATCCCTCACTGATTTCATTCTGAATTCTGAATTCTCTATTCTGAATTCTTATTCTTCTTCAATAGTTCAGATTGAATCTGGGATTTGAAGTTTTGGATGGAAAAGCTATTCCAAAATCTCAAATCATCAAAAGTCAACAAATACAAACATTTCTTACTTAACGTAAGTTGCTAGTTACAATCCTCAGAATGCCAAAATCGTTCATGTTTTGTATTTTGGTACACAGAATATGTCAATTTAGATTTTTTTATGTGAGAGAAATTTTGCGAACAGCGCAGAATTTAATAACTAGCAACTTGGGTTTACTTATATTCAACTCACAGTTAATGCTTAGTATAGTGCAGCAAGACCATCTGACTGTTAAGAGCGAACTCAGGCTCTTAAACCAGGTGCAAGAATGGTTTGAGCAATTTTGTCTGCAACACTTGTCTCAACTTGGCTGGTCAAAAACCCAACTCGATCGCCTCAATTTAGCATTAGCAGAAGGCTTTACCAACGCTGTTCGTCACGCTCATCATGCTTTACCCCCGGAAACAATCATTGAAATTAACGTTTATCTGTGGATTGACCGACTAGAAATTAGAATTTGGGATTACGGAAAACCTTTCAATCCTGATGCGATCGCAGAGCCAGCCCCAGGTACTCTGCAAGTAGGTGGGTATGGATGGTTCCTCCTCCGACGGTTGGCTGACCGGGTTGTATACGAACGTGGTGCGGATGGTAGAAATTGCCTGCTCATTGTCAAATATTCTGTAGAAGCACAAAAGTAACAATGAAATTTTTCTTATGAGCGGAGTGTAGGGAAGGAGTATCGACAAAAAACGAGGGCTTTTATTCTCTACAATCCTCTCTTGCTAGCTCGCCCGTACTTAGGAGTCAAACAAATAAAACTTTTCATATAGTCGTCACCAAGCTAACGAAGATTTTACTCAAAGTTGAGCTACACACCTTCCAAAAGAAGCAGCTTTTGCTGAAATACATAGTTACTTAATTTATAAAATTATACTCCTTTTCAAAATTATTTAAATTGGAGTAATATGTTTTTTACGTGAAATTGCTTATTGATTATGATCTTTTGGTAAAATATAAAATAAGATTTTTGTATAAAAAGAATTAGTGAATATAGTAAAAATAGCATTCGAGCTACACTAGCTCCCTTGTTAAGATTTGTCAGCAGTGTTGAGAGTCTTAATGTTTGTTCTCCAAGAAGTGCCATTTCGTACCTAAAGAGATAGACAGATATAGGGGAGAAAATATGATTAAAACAGCCCTAATTACAGGAATTACTGGTCAAGATGGCTACTATCTCAGCCATTTGCTCCTCAACCGTGGTTATCGAGTTGTCGGATTAGTACCCCCACATCGACAACCTAATTTGACAAAACTGGGAATACTGGCAAATCAGGTAGAAATTTTTACGGTTGACTTGAGGGATAATGCAGCACTGTTCACCGCAGTTGAACAACTTCGTCCTCAAGAAATTTACAATTTGGCGGCTCCCAGTTTTGTACCCGACTCCTGGAACGACCCATTAGGAACCCTTGATTTAATAACTGGTACAGCTACTAGGCTTTTGGAAGCAGTACGAAAAGTTGGTTTGTTTACCAGATTTTATCAAGCCAGCAGTTCAGAAATGTTTGGCGATGTATTCCTCTCGCCTCAAGATGAGGAAACCGCTTTTCGTCCCAAAAATCCTTATGCTGCGGCTAAAATGCACGCCCACTGGACGATGGTGCATCATAGACAGCGCTATGGACTATTTGCCTGTAGCGGAATTTTATATAATCACGAGTCTCCTCTACGCGCACCTCAGTTTGTCACACGCAAAGTTTCTTTAGCGGCTGCATCAATTAAATTGGGTTTAACTGACACCTTAGAAATGGGTAATCTTGATGCCAAACGTGATTGGGGCTTTGCAGGTGATTATGTAGAGGCAATGTGGCTAATGTTGCAAATTGATGAACCAGAAGAATATGTGATTGGCACTGGTAAACTGCATAGTGTTAGAGATTTAGTTGCCACAGCCTTTGAGTCTGTCGGATTGGATTGGACGCACCATGTAGTATTAAATACTAGTTTCTTGCGACAAGATGAGCATTTTCAGCTAGTAGCTAACCCCAGCAAAGCTAAAAAAAAGCTCGGCTGGGAACCCCAAGTAAGCTTTGAGGAACTTTTAGAAAAAATGGTAAAAACAGATTTGGAGCGGTTACAAAGCGGTGCAATCGCGCCCTTACCGCAAGTGTAAATAATCTAAGATAGCACATCACTACAGTGACAAAAAACCTGAATTTAGGTGATAAAGTTAACAAAACAACTAACCATGTCTTCGTGTTTTTAGAAATTTTTGCTCACGAAGGTGGTATTCAATCCTATATAAAAGATATTTTTCGCGCCTATCTGGGATTGAGCCAAAACTACAAAGCAGAAGTATTTTTGCTGCGAGATAGTGCTGATAGCTTAAATCCGTTTGAAGATGAGAACTTAAAATTTCATTACTTTAAAAATCAGTCTCCCTATTTGGGGAGATTGCAAATGGCAGCAGCTTTATTGAAGTGTCTGTTGCAAAGCCGTCCAGAGCAGGTTTTCTGCGGTCACATTAACTTAGCAGTATTAATCCAAACACTTTGCCAGCCCTTGGGAATTCCTTACACCGTGCTAACTTACGGCAAAGAAGTCTGGGAACCGTTGAAAAATCAAGAACGTCGCGCCCTGACATCAGCAGATAGAATTTGGACAATTAGTCGCTACAGCCGCGATCGCGCTTGTGTTGCCAATAGTCTAAACCCAAAAATGGTACAGATGATGCCTTGTGCAATTGACGCGGATAAATTTACTCCTGGCTCCAAACAACCAGAATTAGTCCAGAAGTATGGCTTAACTAGCGCGAAAGTGTTAATGACAGTAGCACGATTATGGTCAGGAGATATTTACAAGGGTGTAGATGTTACCATTCGGGCAATACCACAAATCGCTCAAGTTTTCCCAGAAGTGAAATATTTGGTAATTGGTCGTGGTGATGACCAACCGCGATTAGCTAAACTTGCTGCATATTTAGGTGTGAGCGATCGCGTTGTGTTTGCTGGTTTCGTTGCCACAGAAGAATTAATGGAACATTACCGCCTTGCTGACGCCTATATTATGCCTTCGCAAGAAGGCTTTGGTATAGTTTATCTGGAGGCAATGGCTTGTGGAGTGCCGGTGTTATCTGGTGACGACGATGGCTCTGCTGACCCCTTGCAGGATGGTAAACTAGGATGGCGAGTCCCACACCGCAATCCTGATGCTGTAGCAGCAGCTTGTATAGAAATGCTTCAAGGGGATGACCAGCGATGTGATGGGGAATGGCTAAGAGAACAAGCGATCGCTCTGTTTGGCATAAATGCCTTCCAACAGCACTTACAAAAAATGCTGCTATCCTCAGTAATAAAATCCATTTGAGTCCAAGTGACAAACGATCAATGACTCAGATCATAACTAATGACTAAAATCGCTATCCTAGAAGGAGAGCAGGACAAAATTTATTAAAAATGAGCTTTAAGTCATTTCAATTGAATCTTTTAAATCTCCGCCCTTGGCTCACCCTGCTAGCAGTTGTTTGGTTGCTGGTATCAGTGGGCTTGGGTTGGTTAGTTAATTCATTGCTAATTATTTTCGGGTTGCTGTTGTTGGCACCGATTGTGGCTTTTTTTGGTTTTCGTTGGTGGCTGCAACGCAACTTGGTTGCCGATCAATGTCCCGTCTGTGGATATGAATTTACAGGTTTAAATAACAGTCAGTTGCAATGTCCTAACTGTAAGGAGTTGCTGCTAGTACAAAATAGTCATTTTCAGCGCTTCACACCAGAAGGCACAATTGATGTCACTGCTGTCGAAGTTCCAGCCAAATCACTGGAAGAATAGTCAAGGAGTGTTAGTCATTTGCAAAACATAAATGACTAATGACTATTTATTTTTTTGCGATATTGAGAGGCTGTAAGTATACTGTTGCGGGGATAGTTCGCCCACATACAGTAAGTATTTTCCTGGCTGCCAATAACCAGAAAGTTCTGACTTACCTCCAGAGTAACTATCTGCTAGTACACAAAAGCGCCCCCCAGGTCCGTCGATCAGCAGTGTTGGCTTTCCTTGACTCTCTACTGTTAATCGCAAATAAGGTAGTGACTCTGTAACTTGGACAACTTGATTAGGTTCAGTAGTAATATTGCCACAATTACTTTTGACAGTTCCCCCAGACTTGCCGTTCAAAATCAATGGATCGGGTTGGGAATTCCGATTAATTTGGATTGTTGGTGTTTGTGCCAAATTAGCCTCAGTGAAAACCAAACTCATCGCCAAAGCTGTGGGAATAATTGCAAGTAGCCTAAGCGTCTTCATTTTAATTAATGCTCCAGATTTTTTTCAGAGCAATATTGTTATACGGTCTGATTTATATAGACGACAGCAATCCCTCTTGGTTCCAAAAGCTGACGTATAAAGTAATACCAGTTAATTAAGGATTATTTGTAAAGATTTGATAGGTGTATGTAGAGACTTGCATTGCAACGTCTCTACATACAATGCTTTTCGGTTAAAGGGAAAAAAGAGAAAGGGTTTGAATTTACCTTTACCCCAAGCCCAGTAAGCTTTCCCCAGACCAAAAGAGAGATTGTTGGGTTGATCTGCAAAGTATTGCGTCTCTACAATTGATATCTGTAAAATCTTGCACGCACAGAGATTAGCTAAAATCACTAAGACAATCACCAAAAATAGAATTTGGTTGGTCTATTGTTGAAAAAGTATGCTATTGAGGTAGGAAAGATTGATGAATCCTCAACCAGAAGAAGACTTACAGCGTCGCCTCGATAAGCTAGAGGCAGAGATTAATTCCCCGCCTGGGGTGGTTTCACAAGAACAAAAACAAAGCCCTCAGTCTGTTTTTGCCAGCTTTAACTTGCAACTAGAGCGATTTCAGATTTGGTTCAACAGCTTATCTGGTGTGAAAAAGCTCGTAGTTTCGGGTGTGACGGTACTAGTAGGCTTGGCGATACTGCAAGCAGTGTTTAAACTAGTTGCATCTGTAATCAGTCTGGCACTTTTGGCAGTGTTAGTGTATGTTGGATACAAATTTTTTGTGTCTGGTAGCTTTCAACGTAAGCAATAAGTTGATATGCATTTACTTTGCACTCTGCCCGGAGTTATGACAGTCAGGAGCCAGAATAAAAACGGCTTCTGACTTAGGCAGTATTTCCAAAAAGGTGAAGTACAGAAGTGAAGTGTCAAACCTAGGTATAAAGCCTATTTTACTTCTGAATTCTGTTAGCGCAGCCCATTCTGACTCCTGAATTCTGCTGCATTACTCCTAAATCCTATTTCAATATGCTTTTCTTTTTGCTGACTGGCTTAGTCTATTTTAATTGTGCCGATCGCGGCGGCGTAGAAATAATATCAAAGGAAATTATACGATGACGTCACCAATTGTCAGGAGAACTAGTAATCAATCTGGTCAGTCAAAAAAATCGGAAAGAGCTAATTCGCTGCTGCTAGGAAGTCGGCGTTTTGCTGCTTGGGCGGCTGAAATTACACTAGTGGTTACTAGTGGATTGATTCCCTTCGGCATTGGTGTCTATGCCAATTCTAGAAGCGATCTGAACCGAGTGCCCCTGAACCCCGTGCTGGTAGTCACAGAAAGAGCGATCGCCAGACCCCTCGCTCTACCTGTGAGCTATGGCATTCGTAACGTTGCATGGCCGACTAATATTTTGTGGACAATCGCCCTGTTAGCACCTGTAACTCTCTCGTGGTGGCAATTGTATTTATTAGCTAAGACTGGTAGCACAATTGGGAAACGTTGGTTAAAAGTGCGGGTTGTCAACGAGCAAGGGAAGCGGCCTGGACTGGGGGCAGTTGTAATTAGAGAAGGCGTTGGGCGTTGGACTGTACCCATTTCCATAGCCTATTTGCTGTGGCGCTATAGCTTTGCTTTTCCGAATTTAGGATTATTCACATTTTTGTCTTTATTAATGATTGTGGGTGAAGGGATTGGCTTACCGTCGCGTCGGGGGCGTCGCGCACTACACGATCAACTCGCAGGTACTTATACAATCGATGCAGTCTTAGCTAGCAACAACAAACAAGCTCAGTCTGCTGACGGTAATGAAGAAGCAGAAGAATGGCAAGAGGGAGAAGAATTAGCGGCAGACCGAACCAGCCAGTCGCCTAATTTGTGGCGGCGAATACAGCAAAATCCCAATTTGACTTTGTTTGGGGTAGGGCTGACGAGTATGACTGCTGTACTGGCAACTTTAATTGGCACTCAAGTTTATATCCAAATTCAACAATCCCAGCGAGCAACCAAGCAAATCAACAGCCAACAATTCCTCGAACTTGTCAAACAATTGACTCCCAACTCTGGGGCGACTAATGAGCAACGCCAAAGTGCAATTCTGGCTATGGGTGGTCTTAATGACCCACAATCCATTAAATTTCTGGCGGACTTATTAGTTAGCGAAACTAACCCCAGCCTTCTGGATACAATTCAACAATCTTTGACAACTGTCGGGCCCCAAGCCATTCCGGAACTCAAAAATAAAAATCAGTTTTTGGTGAGTGAACTGGAATCTGTGGGTAGCACTGCAACCAAAGACCGGGAATTACGGCAAGGGCGGCTACAAAGAAACCAACGGACAATCAACAAGATTCTCTCTGTTTACAGCGGTAAAAAAATCGAGGGTGTTGACCTTAGTAGTACCCAATTAGGGCAAAGCGGTACTTCAGGAAGTTCCTTCTTCAACTTGGTACTGGACAATCTTGATTTATCAGGAGTTAAGTTTAAATCTGCAAATCTTAACCAAGCCAGCTTTAAGGGTAGCCGCTTCCGGGGTGTGGGTGAAGATGGACGCTGGGATACTTACGACGATGTAATGGCTGATTTAAGCCAAGCTCAGTTGCAGCAAGCCAATCTTACTGATGCTAACCTCAGTCGCGTCTTGATGAACCGGATCGATTTGAGTCGTGCCACTCTTAACAGAGCCAACTTATCCAACGCGCGTCTATATGATGCTAAACTCAACAGCACCCAACTAGTAGGAGCCGATCTGCGAAACGCAGTTTTGGAAAAAGCTAGCTTGACTGGGGCAGATTTAGGCGATGCCAAATTGAACGAAGCCAATCTGTATGCAGCGCGTTTAGGTCGCGCCACTGCCATCGGTACGCAATTATCTTTTGCCAACTTAACTAACACTGATTGGCAAGGAGCAGATTTATCAGGAGCTTATTTGGATCGTGCTAATCTCAGCAATGCGAACCTCAGTGCCACTCGTTTAACTGGTGCTGTTTTGCGTTCTGCCCAAATGGAAAACGTGAATTTGCAAAATGCCGACCTGAGTCTTGCAGATTTACGAGGGGCAAATGTCGCTGGAGCAGATTTTAAAGGAGCAATTCTCGCTCCTAGCAAACAAGATCCAGCAGATCAATTTGTCCAAACCCCAGATTTAGGCTCAGTATCTGCCGTAGTCCAAGGGGTTGATTTTTCTCAAGCCAAAAATTTAGATGCCAAGCAATTAGCATACATTTGTACTCAAGGAGGCATTCATCCCCGTTGCCCGTAGAATGAGAGGGGGAGCAGAGGGGCAGAGGGGCAGGGAGAGAATAACCAATACCCAATAGGCTTTGCTCAGTACAATTGCCCAATGCCCAATGCCCAATAATAAAATGGTGTGAGGAGTTGGTTATGAAGTATATTCCATCTTTGGTTTCAGTTCTGGGGGCTGGTTTGGTCTTGAGTCTGGTTAGTACTAAACCAGCACAAGCTCAAGTAGCTTATGGCAGTTATATTGGTATCGGCCCCACTGTTGGTATTACCGATGGTATCCAACTTGGGGGAGTAATCGCGGGGCGCTACAAGCTTTTGGAAGCACCAATTTCACTCCGTGCCCAAGTGTTAATTGGTAATAATACTGCAGTTGTACCAACGGTTTCTTACGATTTCCCCCTCAACTGGCAAGCTGATGCCTACCTGGGTGCTGGGTTAGTGTTGGCTGGTGGTGGTGGATCTTCTCCTGTGGGCGACAAAATTAGTTTTGCTTTACAACCAGGCATCGATTATATGATCCCAAATAGCAATACTGTCCTTTTTGGCAATGCTATTATTGCTTTTGATGCCTACCGAGATAGTAGTGGTACAGCTATCTCCGTACAAGGTGGTGTTGGTTTGAGATTTTAAGGGGTACGCTATGCCTAAGAAGCGTTAAACTTCATTGCAAATTAAGAAGTTAGTCCAAACAACGTGATAGTTTTTGGTCATGAAGAGAGACAGCACAGGATTAACACAGGAGAACACAGTGGCAATGGAATCAAATTTATTAACAGATGCGGGCGCAGATGAAGTGAATCAAGATTTCAGTGAATATGTTGCCAACCTGCAACTTCACATGACTCTGCAAGCTCGCAATCTTGTTCCAACGCTCAAGCAAACACTGGTAGATAGTCGCCACCAATTACTCCATCAAACCCAAGCCCACTTTGAAAAGCTAGTTTCTCGGCAAGGGTTATAAAATATATACAAATTTTAATCAAAATTCAAATAAAATAAGGGCAGATGTTGTTGGGTCAATGCCAATGGTGTTCTCACAAGGTCTGCTTTTTCTGCTTTTTAAGTATTAAGTTACTAAAATCACCCTTTTGGCACAATAGTAAAGAGCAGAAACTAGTTAAGATCATTGCAAGCAGTTGCTTCCTTTGAAGAGCAGTTAGTTAAGGCTAAATGGCGGCTCGAATAAAAATGACTTCATTACTTCCCAGAAACCTCAGCGTTGTCATCCGACCAGTCCAATACCGGGATTTGGACGGCATTGAGCGCATAACTCAAGAGTCATTCGCAGCCCTTACTCCGAAGGGAGCAGGTTTTGCCATCAGCCAGATGCAAAGGCTGCGTCGCTGGTATGGATTACTCAAATTTTTAAGTTGGTTTCCTAACCCGCTACAGTATCGACTGTGTGCTTTTGTTGCAGAGCAAGGGCGGATACTTTTAGGAATGATTCAAGTTTCACCCTTTAACCGGACACGCAGTACTTGGCGGATCGATCAAGTGCTATTAGAGCGTGGTGTCGATAAACAAGGAATTGGTTCGCAACTTTTGCGTCATTGCTTTGAGTCGATTTTAGAAGCTCGCACCTGGCTACTAGAAGTTAATATCAATGACATTGAGGCGTTGGCACTATATCGGCAAAATGGATTCCAGCGTCTGGCAGAAATGACGTACTGGGAAATTGAGCCAGAATTACTGGCTGAATTAGCACAAGCAGAGCCAGACTTACCAAACCTCTTGCCAGTGAGCAATGCTGATGCCCAGTTGCTATATCAACTAGATACAGCATCGATGCCACCTTTGGTACGTCAGGTTTTTGACCGTAATACCCGCGACTTTAAAACCAGTTTATTTGGTGCTTTAACTGATGCAGTGAAGCAATGGCTGACTAAAACAGAAGTAGTCAGTGGTTACGTGTTTGAACCGCAACGCAAAGCCGCGATCGGCTATTTTCAGGTGCAACTCGATCGCAAGGGTGAAGTTCCCCATGTTGCAACGCTGACAGTTCATCCTGCTTACACCTGGCTTTATCCAGAATTACTCTCTCAACTGGCTCGCATTGCCCAAGATTTTCCCCAGCAAGGGTTACAACTAGCCTCTTCAGACTATCAGGCAGAGCGAGAAGAATATTTGGAGCGAATTGGGGCAAAACGCATAGAACATACATTAGTGATGTCTCGCTCTGTGTGGCACAAGTTACGAGAGTCGAAATTCGTCTCCTTAGAAGGAATCCAGTGGACTGATATGCTACAAGGTTTACAACCAACTCGTAAACCTATACCAGGTGGAATGTCATGGATACAACCAGGAAAGCTGCCATCATCAGATAAACCTCTGCCAAGCAAGCCAGAACCGATTAACTTTTCGGTAAAAAACCCTAGTATAGAAACATCGCCGATTGCTGAATCAGCAGATGGACAGCAGGAGAATTAGTGTGATATCCCAAGAGCAACCAAAACCGTTTATTTCAGCCTTGGGACTAGATTTTGGTCGCAAGCGGATTGGTGTGGCTGGGTGCGATCGCACGGGTTTAATTGCCACGGGTATCACCACAATTGAGCGCGCATCTTTTGAGCAAGATGTCGAGCGAATCCGACAAATAGTTAATGAACGTGAGGTGCAAATTCTAGTTATGGGCTTACCTTATTCAATGGATGGCTCATTAGGATTTCAGGCTCGTCAAGTTCATAAATTTACTACAAGACTTGCTAAAGCACTAAACCTGCCTGTGGAATATATGGATGAGCGATTAACTTCATTTCAAGCAGAGCAACTGCTGATAGCTGAAAACCGCTCCCCATCACGCCATAAAGGTTTGATTGACCGCAAGGCAGCCGCTTTGATTTTACAACAATGGCTGGATGTTAAGCGTGCCAACTCCCGCAGTTCAGTTGCGGCTATTGAATATTGATACCTTTTAACATGATATTCTGAAAACGATTAGCCAGCAGTTGTATCTACGTATAAAGCTATTTGCTTGACATAATAATATGTCATTAACTTATAGTTAAGCGATTTTCAAACTTGCTGGTATTTATTAAATTTCTACATTTCGGCTATGTTTTCCTCTCCATTTCCTGAAGAAAATGATAACGCTCATGCGGGTTCCATCACTTTAACCGATGACAAAGGGCGATCGCTCGACTGTTATATAGAGCATCGCCTTGAGGTTGATGAGCAAGAATACGTTTTGCTTCTTCCTGTAGATTCACCTGTAGAAATTTTTTCTTGGGAAGGTGACGGTGAGGAAGAAGAAGCGGTTCTGGTAGAAGATGACGCCATCATTGAGCAAATTTTTGCTAATGCCCAAGCTGTACTATCTGAACAGAACCTGATATTGAAGAACACAGCTTATGCTCTGACTGTTGCAGGTGATTTACCGCCAGTGGAAGAATCAGAACTCTTCACCTTAGAAATCGAAGACGAAGGGGAAGATTTAGAGCCAGAACAATTACAGCTACTCGCTAGCTTCTATGATGAAGATCAGGAGTATGCAATTTATACACCTTTAGATCCCCTGTTATTTTTTGCACGGATAACGAAAACAGGTGAGCCTGAACTACTTTCTCCAGAGGAGTTTCGTAAAGTGCAACCTCTGTTAGAAGAACATCTTTTTAATGAAGTGGAATAAGATTAAAAATTCAAAATGTAAAATTTTCATTTTGAATTTTTAATTGAGAGTTTTCATTGTAATCAAAATCTACCTAAACTTTTTACCATGTCCCATTAAATGTGGAAACTATGAAACATTGACACTAAATTGGGACAATTAGTATTGTTTAAGATTCGGGAATAAGCATTTTGGTCGTGATTTTCAATTCCACGATCTAAAGCCAAAATTGGTATGATACCAATTCTGTATGAAGATACGCTAAACCATATTAGGAGTGAAGTATAAGAAAAAAACGAACCACAAAGGGCGCAAAGTACACAAAGAAAGAGAGAGAAAGAAAGAAAATTTGGCGCAGCCTCACAAAGAAATGTTATGAGTTGCTGAAAATGACTTATAGCGATTTTACATTAAGTAAATTTAAAAAGTCATTCAGCATCTGCATTCATGAAAAAACTGATTTATGTGCTGACATAAAACCTTTACAGGCAAGTGAGAAACTCAAAAATTCTTTAGAAGAAACTACAGAACTGGCTTTAGCAATTAATACTGAAAAAGCTCGTTCAGAAATGATTATCACTCCGATATTGTTGGAGGTAAGACGCAGGGCTAATTATCCAATTAGCTTATTTTTGGGAACAGACTTTAATGTAGATGCAGAAAAAGGTCTGACTGGATACTGTGACTTTATCATCAGTCGTTCTAAAGAGCAGCTAACGAATAATGTGCCAGTGGTGGTTATTATTGAAGCCAAAAATGAAAATATTAAAGGTGGATTAGGTCAATGTGCAGCCGCAATGTTGGCAGCACAATTGTTTAATCAACAAGAAGGCAATGAAATCAGAAAAATTTATGGTGCGGTAACAACAGGTGATATTTGGAAGTTTTTGAAGTTAGAAGAAAACGATATATTTATTGATTTGAATAATTATTACATCAAAGAGATAGATAAAATTTTAGGGATTTTATCTCAAAATGTTCAGGGAGACATTCCAGGATGGAGTTCGACTAACTAAACTATATTGGGTTATGCTCATTTGTCTTAGCTATCTAAATTTGACTGTTGACTTATGGTCTGGAACAATCTTTTACAGCCTGACTTGATTTTAGAAGGTTCAGTGTTGAACCTAACACCAGATATTATCCAAAAATACGGGCTTAAAGGGCTGGTATTGGATGTAGATGAAACTTTAGTACCCTTTACAGTCGGGATAGCTTCCCCAGAACTACGAGAGTGGGTAGAGCAAATCCGTACCTGTACTGCACTGTGCTTGGTGAGTAACAACCTCAGTGAAGCCAGAATTGGTGGAATTGCGCGATCGCTCAATTTGCCTTACTACTTAGGTGCAGCCAAGCCTTCCCGACGCAAAATTAGAGCAGCACTTAGGGGAATGGATTTACCAGTGCATCAAGTGGGAATGGTAGGCGATCGCTTGTTTACCGATGTCATAGCAGGTAATCGCCTGGGAATGTTTACCATTCTAGTCGAACCGATTGTTCATGCCGACGCGGCTCTCCGCTCTCATCCCATCCGCAACTTTGAAGTCTGGATATCTGAAATTCTGGGAGCTTCTATTACCCCCAAGAAAACCAAGATTCACAAAAGTTGAGAAATCGTCAGGAAAGTAAATCTAAAGAAATAGTTAAGGAATCTTACTGGAACCAAAAAATCGGGGATCATAAGTATTAATAACATGGGGTCAGCCAAAAAAGACCCTAACTCATACTAAGTAAATATACTTCCGTAAAGCGTCAACCTTCATTATAGAGGGATTGGCGATTTACAATTTCTTTAGTCATTTGTCATTTGTCCGTTGTCATTCGTCAGTTACTAATGACCAATGACCAATGACTAATGACCAATGACTAATGACCAATGACTAAAACAATTGTTGTCAAAATCGGTACTTCCAGCCTAACTCAACCAGAAACGGGACAATTAGCACTTTCTACTATTGCTACCTTGGCGGAAACACTCTGCAATTTAAGACGCCAAGGACATCGGGTGATTTTGGTTTCTTCTGGTGCTGTAGGCGTGGGGTGTGCGCGGTTGGGTTTAACTGAACGTCCTAAAGCGATCGCACTCAAACAGGCTGTAGCAGCAGTTGGACAAGGGAGGTTAATTCGGATATACGATGATTTATTTACTACCTTGCAACAGGCGATCGCCCAAGTATTATTAACTCGTAGTGACTTGGTACAGCGCAGCCGCTATCTCAACGCCTACAACACCTTTCAGGAATTATTGGGATTGGGAGTGATCCCCATAGTCAATGAAAATGATACTGTAGCGATAGACGAACTAAAATTTGGTGATAATGATACCCTTTCGGCATTGGTTGCCAGTTTAGTAGAAGCAGATTGGCTATTTTTACTTACCGATGTCGATAGGCTATACTCAGCCGATCCCCGTTCCGTGCCAGATGCGCGGCCGATAGCTCTAGTTAGTAGCATTAAAGAATTAGCTCAATTACAAATCGGTTCCCAAGGTTCTCAGTGGGGTACTGGTGGGATGGTGACAAAAATTTCGGCTGCGAGGATTGCGATCGCTGCGGGAGTACGTACCGTAATTACCCAAGGGCGATTTCCCCGGAATATCGAAAAAATTATCCAAGGCGAACTGATTGGAACGCATTTTGAACCGCAACCCGAACCAACTTCGGCGCGTAAACGTTGGATAGCTTACGGGCTTGTACCTGCGGGTAAATTGTATTTAGATGAAGGTGCGATCGCGGCAATTTCTCTAGCAGGAAAATCCTTATTAGCAGCGGGAATTAAGCTAGTAGAAGGAGAGTTTGAGACACAGGATGCCGTGCAATTGTGTGACACCGACGGTAATGAAATTGCCAGAGGACTTGTAAATTACAACAGCAATGAACTGCAAAAGATTTGTGGGCGTCATTCACGGGAAATTTCCACAATTTTAGGTTATGCCGGTGCAGAAACGGTGATTCATCGAGATAATTTGGTTTTGACTTAAAATGGAAATGAGATAAACTTTGTGACTACTAACTGAGAGAGTAAAAATTTATGACTCAAACGTTAGAAAATGCTGTTAACTTACCAGAAGAACAACGCTTCTTTCGACATGGGTTAAGTTGGGAACAGTTTAAAGCGATTCAAGCTAGTTTTGAAAATGTACCAGGAGTGCGCTTATTTTATTGTGAGGGAATTTTAGAAATTGTGAGTATTGGTAAGCCTCATGAGGCAATTAAGTGTTTAATTGGTTTGCTCTTGGGGCAGTATTTCGTGGAACAGGGCATTGAATTTTTCCCAGTGGGAGTTTTAGCCAGGTTATTACCAAGATAGTAGAATATCAAGCAGATTTATTCTTATTGCTTTGGAACGGACAAACCTGTACCAGACTTGTATATTGAAGTAGTGATTACTAGCGGCTGTCCCATCAAATTACAGAAATACAAATTAATGCAAGTCCCGGAAGTTTGGTTTTGGGAAGATAGTACATTTGAAGTTTACTGCTTACGAGAGCAAGAATATGAGAAAGTTGCTAATAGTGAGTTGCTAGCAGAATTAGATTTATCTCTGCTCAATCGTTGTCTTTTGTTATCGTCTCCCTTGGAAGCAATTAGGGAGTTTCGTCAAAATATTCAACAGTAATAGTAGGTTTAAATGAAAGAAAATATTTTAATATCGTTCAGAGTGTTAATTTTTTCATTAAACTCATAATTATAAGTCTAATAGTGCGACAACAATGAAGGCAGTTGGTGCATAGAGTAAAAGATATGCGCTCCAGATGCCTCAAGTAGATGAGCCTCACTTTGCTCGGTGTATCCTAAAACTCTCATACCAGCAGCAACACCTGCACGTACACCCAAAACGCTATCTTCGACAACAGTGCAAGATGGAGCTTGAAATCCCATATTTTTAGCTGCATATAAGAATAAGTCAGGTGCTGGCTTCCAACTTCCAATTTCATACGAGCTAAAGATACGTCCTTCAAATCGAGACAATAGATTAGTGACACGCAAAGCTAACTTAATCTTTTCGGGTGGGCCACTGGAAGCAACGCAAATAGGTAGATTAATCTTGTCTAAAGCTGCTTCTATTCCTTCTACAGGAAGTAATTCACGCTCGAATGCTTCAGCAGTACGGGTACGAAGCTGAGTTACAAAATCTTGTGGCATCTTCTTACCAAGTCTTTGCTCAATGACAGCAACACAATCAGCCATTTTGCAACCCTTAAATAAGAAAATAGCTTCTTCAAGTTTCATTGCAAGCCCAAACTCAGCGACAAATTTTACAAAAACGCGATTGCCTAATCTTTCGCTGTCTACTAACACTCCATCACAATCAAAAATAACTAATTCTGTTTGCACTAATACACTCCATGCCTCACTCATTTACAAATTTGGGATTGTCATAGAAGCGATCGCCACAGCCCCCCACAAAGGCGCATCATCACCCAGCACCGCCGGCACAATTTCAAAATCAACCTCCGGTAAAGCCGTCTCCCGTGCCACCTGACGCACCACCCGCCAAAAATCCTCCCCCGCCTTCGTCACACCGCCTCCCAACACAAAGCGCTGCGGATTCATCAAGTTCGCCACATTGCCAATACCCACACCCAGCGCCCAAGCAGCCTTGTGTAAAACTTCCTTAGCCAAATCATCCCCAGCCGCCGCCGCTTCACTTACCAACTGTCCCGTCAACAAAGTTAAATCTCCCCCCACTAAACCCCTCAAAATCTCTCCATCTCTGAGTCCTCCGCGCCTCTGCGGTACCCTCCGGGAAGCCGCTGGTGCGTCTACGTTTTCCAAAATTTCTCTAGCATTTTGCGCCATATAAGGCCCCGAAGCCAAACGTTCCACACATCCCCGCTTACCACACAAACAAACTGGCCCAGCCGGATCTACAACGATATGTCCAATTTCGCCAGCCATCCCACCAGCACCCCGCCAAGGCTGGCCATTGAGTATCCAACCACCACCTACGCCAGTGCTGACAGTTATATAAAACAGGCTATCGTATCCTTGACCAGCACCAAAGCGATGTTCTCCCAAAGCAGCAATATTAGCGTCATTATCTACATCAACAGGAACACCAAACTCCTCCTCTAATAAGGCTTTGAGAGGAATATTTTCCCATCCAGCCACATGATGAGATAGCCGCACCGTCCCCGTGGAAGCATCAACCGGGCCGCCAAAACTGACACCGATCGCAGCAGGTTTTGAATCTTCTAGCAGAAAGTAAATGAGCGATCGCATAATTTCCAAGTCAGTGCTAGCATTTGCACCTACTGGCGATAGACGACGTTCATAACGCAACCACTTTCTCGAACCAACATTTACCAATGCTGCCGCCAGCTTAGTTCCGCCAAAATCGAGAGCTAAAATTAATGTCATTCACTCACCTTTTATTACACCATCACACAACGTAGTTTCTTTCTGAAGAAAGATGTTTGCACTCAAGATACATTTAACACTAGAAAAAACTACACTATTATTTAGCAACTCATGACTCCCGATCAAACCGATCCACTTATCGATTTCTCTCAGGCCAAAGAACCTCCTCGCTCTCTTGATATTGATAAAGCTCAAGAGGCAGATCCCATTGAACCAGAAGAAGTTAGTGGACAGAGCAAGCAAAATCCCACTCCAGATGATTTGAATCGCGAAGATGAAGATCCCAGAATCGGGGGTAGTCAAATAATCAGTGGAAATATTTCAGCTGGGTAAATAGTTACTCACCTTTTTGTGAGTTGAGTACTCCATCAATAAACTGTTGCAATCGTTCATAATGTGAACCTTTCCAATAAATGCGATCGCAGTCTTGACAACGCTGGAATTGATCGATCTGCGCTCGCACTTTTTCTGGCACTTGTTCAATAATGGATTGCTTATCTACACATTCTAATAATCCATTGCAACGCAAACACCGTTTAAATGGTGCAATTAATTTAAATAAGTCGAAGCGTTGTAGTACTTCTATAATTTGTTGTTCAGGGTTAGTGTTTCTAACGTAATACCCATGCGTTACCAAACTACGCATCAATAGACCCTTATCACGAGTCAAGAGAATCTGCTCTTGGCTAGAGGATATTTGGGCTAATTTCTCATCCTCGTAGTCATTGCGGTATAAGGTATCAAAACCTAAAAGTCGTAACGATGTCGCCAACTTCCCCAAATGAATATCTAACACAAAGCGGATAATATTGAGCGGTTTTGGCAAAACAGAAATGCTTGGTATAATGACACTCCTAGCTGAAATTGGATAAACATTGATAGTATCTCCATCCGAAACTATGTAAGAAAAATTTACATATTCACCATTAACATTTATAAAATCAACTTCGGGATGAGGGACACCTAACGACTCAATCATGTCCTTAATTGAAGCTTTCTCCTCAAAAAAATGAGATATTTTCACCTGCTTGTGATGCCGTGGTAAAAAATGATTCAATTCTGCATGGAAGTAGAAATATGCGATCGCCATAGCCACAGACATTTGGATTACCTACTGGCAACAATTTGTCACAATTGCAAAACTCTATCTATTGTATGGAAAAATCAATACTTGTTAAAGTGAGGTATATCTACTATAAGATGCCCATTTACCTTAATTGAAACCATAAAGATTCTCAAATACTTGCATTTATTATTGAGTTCAGTTACAGTCAAATCAGATGCCTATCATCAAACTCTGACATGAGCTTCAGGAAGTTAGATTAGGTAAAAAGGTAAATAACAAGACTGTCAATGTTGATGTCAGTGACGCTGTTAATAATTTGTCACTAGTTTTCAACATTGATTTATCGTTCATGAAATATGGGGCACTAAAGCATTTACCCCTAATTGGGTTGTTTTTATTTTTCTAATTTAATTGAGAATTATTCGCAATATGTATAAACTTATAGATATATTAAAAGCAGATAGGGGAGAAAGATTTTTAAACTCGTATTGGCTGATTCCGCATCGCTCTTTAGGAATATCTTCTTCAAAAGAAAGACAAAAAACTAGATTTTTATATTTAAAAACAGGATTGCTAACTAATTATATAAATAACTTTAGCAAAACTTTAAACAAGTATCTTATAGCCAGCAATGTTTTTGGTTGTAGTATCGGCTACATTGATATTGTCAGCAAGTTAATCCTTGGTAACTCTCCAAGTAGGTTTGCATTTATCTAAAAGATTGAATTTATTTGATTTTACTCAAGAAAGCAAGTTCATAAAAACCGAGTTTCAGCAAGTGAAAATTTATAAAATACCAAAGAACAATAAAACTAGATACAAAATTAACGTCGCTCATACGGAAAAATCTATCTTGACACTATTTATCTTTATTGTGGAGAATTTATTAACCGGAAAGACCTCGATCAATAATGATCTTATAAAGTGGCTACCTAGTTTTAATAGGGAAATGAATATTGTTCTTTTTTATCTCCTTTAGCCAAGGATATTGTAGTGAAGAACACAAATGTATTTGGTAATACCTTTTGTCCATAAAATACGCTAATGAGTACAGCGAGATGAATACTTTTTTTTGTTCTGACGATTCACGGCAAATAGGAGAAGATGTTATTGGTAGCGCCACCAATTATCAAACTTATATTTTAGTTGAGTGTCCTTTACCTTGGACATCAGAAGCCTTTAATTCCAAATGGGTACCCCAGAATTTGAGGATTTTGGTAGAAGAAGTGAAGCGTACGAAACTACCGATTAGATTTCTTTTAATTGCTAATGATGTATCACACAAGGTAAATCACACTACACTTTTGATTTATCAAAAAGAAGAGGGTCTAAGTAATGGATACCATAAGCAAGAGTTTAAGCTAGCAAATATTGAGCAAGTAGCAGGAGTTGTCCAAAAGTGGATATGGGGTATCGATTCTAATTTTGAAGTCGAAACTAGTACAACTAGAGATATTTTAGTTTGTACCCACGGTAGCCATGATAAGTGTTGTGCGAGATATGGCGCTCCTTTTTACTTCCATGTGACAGCGAGTAATGCTGATTTGTGCTTAGATAATGTGCGAATTTGGAAATCATCGCACTTTGGTGGACATCGGTTTGCACCAACAGTCATAGACTTGCCAGAAGGAAGATACTACGGTCGTCTAGATCGAGATTCGTTTAGATCGATTTTGACTCGTACTGGTGATATTCAATGCTTAAATCAAGTCTATCGAGGCTGGGGAATTCTACCTGCTGCACTTCAGGTTTTGGAAAGAGAGTTAATCCTCTGTAAAGGATGGGATTGGTTTAACTACAAAGTTGCAGGCAAAATTTTAGAGCAAAGTTTAGACAATAGTACTATCTTAGCTGAACTTAGTTTTGAACAACCTTGTGGTTCTCTCTACACTTACCAGGCTAAACTTGTGAAAGATGAAACCAAGACTCAACAACTGAAGAGTTCATGTAATGCTACACGAGAGTTGGTAGTTACTAAATATGCTGTTGGTAGTTTTTGGATTACCTCTAGTAAGGTAATGAGTTATAGTACATAGAAGTAGAGAGAGAGTTTTTAAACGCAGAGGGACGCAAAGGGAAGCGCAGAGGAACGCAGAGTATTAATAAGTTTAGTTCGCTACGAATTAATTAAATACTGTATTTAGTATAACGCTACACAAATTCGTAATAAAATCTTTGTGTCCTTCTGCGTTTAAATTCCAAATCAAGATGAAGTCATATTTAAGACTTTTCGTAATAGTACTTGGTCTTCTAATTTGGCTTTTAAACGGCCATTTTCAATATCTCGAATCCAGCTTTGGCTTTTACCTGTGAGTTTTGCCAATTCTCTTTGGGAAAGATTCAAATTTTTTCGCGCCTGCAAAATCTGTTCGCCTAACAAATCGTTTGTAGCTTTGGGCTTCTTTTTGGCTTTAGCAGTTCGCCGTTGCTTTTTTTCCGATTCTGAGATTTGCTGTTCCCATTCTGGTGGGAGTTCAAAAGCTAAAATCCGTGCATTCATTAGTAGATTCCACTTACCACGGGGGCCTGTGTCTGTGAGGCGAGTTTCAGCACCACCGTCATTAGTCCAAAATTCTAATGCTTCATCTGGATCTTCGGGAAGATCAATTAACTTCGCCCACAAAGGTTGAATTTCTGGTGGGTAAGTAACTGGATCGAAAAGTGGCTTCATTCCATAGTGATTGAGAATTTCCAAGTCGCTTTCAAAGGTTCGCAGCAGACGTTTGCGTTCTTCCCGTTGTCTGGATGCAAGAGCGACTTTTTCTTCACCGTAAGCAATACGTAGCAAGGTAGGAATGGTAATGCGTTGTTCTTTGCCCATTTTGGTTTTAAACAGCAACCACAGCATTAACCGAACTGCGCCTTCATGTTGCTGCCAAATACTCATAACTGTGGTTAGCAGCGTTTTAGGGAGACTGCCGTATTGATAGAATGCGGTTCGTTCCTTACATGCTTGTTTATTTAAGAAATATTGTGCCCATAAGCCTGCTTTTACTTTAAAAGTTAGCCCAATCAGATATTTGCATCCATGATTGTCTTCTTGGAAGTGGTGCTGAATATCTACTAAGTGCCATAAGCGGCTGCTGACAAGAGAGAATCCGTTAATTCGACCTTGTTGCGGCCAGTCAATGGAGATAATTAGAGAACAAGCTTGCTGGACAAGATTTTTCATTAAAGCTAGCTTGGCAGCTTTGCTTAAGTCTTTGCGTTTCTCCATCCCCAAATATTTCTCGATTTGTCGTTCATCGATCGCAAATTCTTGCTCCCAAGGTTGCTCTAAGGCTGTGGCATAACCTGCAAAAATTAGATGTATGCAAGCGGCTCTAATATCAAGCCCTTCAATTGCTGCTATATCGGTGGCTTTGTCATTAACTTGGAATGGATCTTGGATGTGAAAGGCGATCGCACCTCTTCCTTGATTGACTTGTCGGCTGTAACTGATATAGCCTTCTTCATCGGTTTCCCAATGTAGGGATGTGCGTTGCGCTAGTACATTACAAGCTTCCCAAATTGCGATCGCTGAAGCAAATGGATTATTCTTACCATTAGAAAACAAGTCTAAGCTGCTAGCATCTCTTGGTTCAACTTTGCATCTCCCCTTTTTCGCCTGCCAAGGAATAGGAGAATTAGTTGGACAAGCTATTACACATTGTGGTTCTGAATAATAGCCCTCACAATTATTACAAAGACCAGGATCAACCCAGTATTCATTGTCCTCTATTCTGATTGCACCCGTAGGACATTGGGGGCGGCAGTTGTCACATCCAACGCAACTGTTGTTAGGAATTGTATAAGGCATTTGGCTCTTTTCCCACTCTAATCGTTGAGATGTCTGGCTCAGGTCTCCCCTAGATGAGTCCTGTTTATTCATGACTCCCTACCACATGATCTTTCTAGTGAGAATAATCTTTTCTCACTACGTTCGATTCCCACATCCACTTGTTAAATTCGCATCTTATTGCAAGCTATTTAAGACTCTGAAAACAGCCTAATAAAACTTCTTATTAACTATACATTTCATGAAAAAAATGATTATTTTGTTCGTCTTGAGCTTAGTAAAAAATCTTAACATTTATTTAATTAGGTAATTAATGAACATTTTAGCTTTGACCATAAAACCTTATGCAAAGTATTTTTAGGAAATGTTTAAGCCTCCTGCAATTGAACACCCTCTGATTTGTTAATAATTTTAATATTTAAGGCATCATAATATTCTGCCATAAAGTTTACAGTTCCTTTATAAATTAATTCTGTGTATTCAGATGAAATAAGAATATTGCTTTTGTCACCATTTAACTAAATATTTAAATCAAAATAAATTGAAAATTGTTGCTTTCTAAAATACATATTGCATATATCAAAATGTAACTGGCGAACATTTATTATGGTATATATGTATACTGTTTATATAATTTTATTTGCCTAAATCAAAAAATATTTGAAAAAGAATATCATTACTCTTAGAGATATAGTTGCATTTGCTGGAAATAATAGTTAAATCAGCAGCTATAAATCACATAGACATGAAGCTTTACGGGAGCATCTCAATGAGTGTAAAAACACGCCTGCCCTGGCGAATGGAATTCGCTGCTCATGGGCTGCTACCTATAGTTAGACATTAAGCCTCTGACTCAATGAATGCGTTTATATGTAGAGCGTGGGAAGCAGGAATACTAAATATTCATAAGAATTATTTGCAATAAATTTTATCTATAAATTGAAATAAAAAACAATTCAGCATTGTGTTCAAAGTCATCGAAAATTTATGTGATAAAAGTAATTTTTGAATACAAAAGAATAAAAGATTAGGATAATATGATGATTAATGCACAAACAGATTGACAGGCAAAATTGCTGAGGATTTATTCATGGCACAACTAACAGGTTTGACATTTGGCGGTAAGGCTTGGACACCAAAATTTGCTCAGGAAATCGACAAGGATAAATGTATCGGCTGTGGCAGATGCGTTAAAGTATGTGGCTACAATGTGCTTGGTTTGAAAGCACTCAATGAAGAAGGCGAATTTGTGGAAGATGAAGATGATGAAGAAATTGAACGGAAAGTAATGGCAGTTACTTCTCCAGAAAACTGTATTGGTTGTGAAGCGTGTTCGCGGATTTGTCCGAAGAATTGCTACACCCATGTTGCAGTAAATAATTAAGATATTTGGAGTTAGTCAAAATTTTTGTTAATTCAAGGAGGCACTGTTTGTAAAAAGCGAAAATGCGCTAGGCAAGGTAACTTGAGGGGAATACTAAGTGTTTACTGCAACTAATAAATAGTTCACGGTAAACAAATCCGTAAATCGTAAAATGTTAACTATTAACAAATTTAAACTTGCTGCTAATATAGCCTAATCAATATTAGGTCAACAGTGCCCTCTTGGAATAACTAGCTTTTTTGAAAGCAGGGGGCTAACTTTTTCATAGGAGTTGAAATATAATTTGTAATTTTCTGGGGGAAAGATATGGAAAAAATCTGGAATTTTCCCCCTTTTTTTATGGCTGCACGTTAGAAAGTTAATAAGTGAAAAGGAAATAGGAAATGGGGAATAGGGAATGGGGAGTAGGTAACAATGCCCAATGCCTAGTGACGGCAGTTGCTCCACTTGGGGAGACCCCAAGACCGCACTGCCTCCCCAATGCCCAATGCCCAATTCTCAGAAAATAACACCTCAAAAGACGGTTTACAAAGCAGGTAGCATGTATGCAACAAGTTCCTGTTTCACTATGGACTCTGGTTGCTGGGATAGTAGTTACAGCAATCAGCATTTGGATTGGTCAAAACCACACTCTCATGCCGGTGCAGGCATCGTTACAAGCGCCTTTGGTAGACGGTTTTTTCAACGTCATGTTTACCATTGCGATCGCACTCTTCTTGGTGGTAGAAGGAACAATTGTAATGTTTTTGATTCAGTTTCGTCGCCGTCGGGGTGACGATACCGATGGCGTGCGGGTGGAAGGCAACGTTCCCTTAGAAATCTTTTGGACAGCAATTCCCACAGTGATTGTCCTCGGCTTGGGCATCTACAGTGTAGATGTTTTTAATCGAATGGGCGGCTTTGAGCCTGCCGGCCATCCTCATTCAGCAGCTCATGTTGCTCATATACCGGGAAGTGCGATTGCTGCTACACTCAGCGATACTTCTGAAGCAACAACTGCCCCAGCAATCGCCCCGACAATTGGTATTGGCGCGTCTCCTCAAACCCTAAACAAACCAGCTGATTTAGTTGTTGATGTCAAAGGGATACAGTACGCCTGGATATTTAATTATCCCGATAGTGGCATTACCTCTGGGGAATTGCACATACCCGTCGGTGCTGATGTGCAACTCAACCTTTCAGCACAAGATGTAATTCATTCATTCTGGGTGCCAAACTTTAGGCTGAAGCAAGATGCGCTTCCTGGTATCCCTACCGAACTGCGATTTGTCGCCACCAAGCCAGGTACATATCCCGTAGTTTGTGCTGAGTTGTGCGGTGGTTATCACGGTTCAATGCGGACACAGGTAATTGTCCACACACCAGAAGAATATGATAGCTGGCGGACAGAAAACCAGATTGCTCAACAGCAAAACCTAAATCAAGTCGTTGCAGTTAATCCAGCCGACTTATCAACATCAGAGTTTCTCGCGCCCCACACCCATGAGATGGGAATTAGTGCAGCAACTTTAGAGTCATTGGTCATTGGTCATTAGTTATTGGTCATTAGTTATTGGTCATTGGTCATTAGTCATTGGTCATTAGTCATTGGTCATTAGTCATTGGTAACTGACAAATGACAACGGACAAATGACAACGGACAAATGACAACGGACAAATGACAACGGACAAATGACAAATGACAAAGGATAAAGGATAAAAATATGACGCAGGTAGAATTTCCACGAAATACTCCACCAGAAGAAAATAAACCGAAAATGGTGACTGGCCACACCTCCCATCCGAAGGCGTGGAAATGGCAGGACTATTTTACATTTAATGTTGACCACAAGGTTATTGGCATTCAATACCTAGTGACGGCGTTTGTGTTCTATCTCATCGGCGGACTGATGGCTGTTGCTCTCCGTGTGGAATTAGCAACACCAGATGCAGACGTACTCGACCCCAATCTGTATAACGCTTTCATGACCAATCACGGGACGATCATGATCTTCCTGTGGATTGTCCCAAGCGCCATTGGGGGATTTGGTAACTATTTAGTGCCCTTGATGGTTGGTGCCAGGGATATGGCGTTTCCCAAGCTGAACGCGATCGCTTTTTGGTTAAATCCACCAGCAGGTGCGCTCATTTTAGGTAGTTTCATTTTTGGTGGTTCGCAATCTGGTTGGACAGCTTACCCACCTTTGAGCTTGGTGACAGCACCAATCGCTCAAACTATGTGGATATTAGCGATCGTTTTGGTAGGAACTTCTTCAATTTTGGGTTCACTGAACTTTGTGATCACCATTTTGATGATGAAGGTTCCCAGCATGAAATGGGATCAAGTACCCCTATTTTGCTGGGCAATCTTGGCTACCTCACTGTTGGCACTTCTCTCCACACCTGTATTAGCAGCCGGTTTAGTTCTGCTGTTGTTTGACCTCAACTTTGGCACCTCCTTCTTTAAACCAGATGCAGGCGGTAACGTTGTAATTTATCAACACTTGTTCTGGTTTTATTCTCACCCGGCAGTGTATTTAATGATTCTGCCCATCTTCGGCATCATGTCGGAGGTAATTCCAGTTCACGCCCGCAAACCAATCTTTGGTTATAAAGCGATCGCTTATTCTAGTGTAGCCATCTGCGTTGTCGGTTTGTTCGTCTGGGTACACCACATGTTCACCAGTGGCACACCCGGCTGGATGCGGATGTTCTTCACTATCTCCACTCTTATAGTTGCAGTTCCCACTGGCGTGAAGATTTTTGCTTGGGTTGCTACCCTTTGGGGTGGTAAAATCCGCTTCACAGGTGCGATGCTTTTCGCCATTGGCTTGTTATCAATGTTTGTCATGGGCGGCTTAAGTGGTGTGACGATGGGAACAGCCCCCTTTGATGTTCATGTCCACGACACATATTATGTAGTAGGACATTTCCATTACGTTCTGTTTGGCGGTTCCGTGTTTGGCATCTACGCCGGTATTTATCACTGGTTCCCCAAAATGACCGGACGAATGCTGAATGAAAACTTGGCACGCATTCACTTTGCCCTTACCTTCATCGGTACTAATCTAACCTTTTTACCCATGCACGAGTTGGGTTTAAAAGGAATGCCGCGAAGAGTGGCAATGTATGACCCCCAATTTATCGACCTTAATCAAATTTGTACCTTTGGTTCATTTGTTTTGGCGATATCGGTAATTCCTTTCACCATCAACATGATCTACAGTTGGCTGAAGGGGCCTTTGGCTGGTGATAATCCTTGGCAAGCTTTGACTTTAGAATGGACAACTAGCTCACCACCTGCAATTGAAAACTGGGAAGTATTGCCTGTTGTGACTCATGGCCCTTATGACTACGGTCATGGTCATAGTACAGAAGTACAGCCATCTGCAACACCAGAAGCTAGTGCTTAGTTCGTAAAGTGAGTGATGCGATCGCTCTCAAGGTGACTGCAAGTTTTATTCATTTGAGTTCAGAACATGAAAGGCCGAGTTCTGAACTCGAAAGGCCGAGTTCAGAACTCGAAAGGCCGAGTTCTGAACATGAAAGGCCGAGTTCAGAACATGAAAGGCCGAGCTTGGAACTCGAAAGGCCGAGCTTGGAACTCGGAACTCCGAGTTCAGAACATGAAAGGCCGAGCTTGGAACTCAAAACTCCGAGCTTGGAACTCGAAACTCCGAGCTTGGAACTCAAAACTTGTGCTTCAGAACTCGAAACTCGGAATTTTGAGAATTCCTGAACAAGTCAAGAGTTAAGTTAAACAAGGATTTTGGATGAAGAATGAAAATTTTGCCGCTTCAGACTTCATTCTTCATTCAAGCTTCCACAACAGACACAGTGGATAATATTGTCAAAAAATCTATGACTATAGCTACAACCACAAGCGAAGATCACAGTGCAGGACACGAAGAACATCCAGATTTAAGGGTTTGGGGACTTTTGACATTCCTCGCCTCTGAATCCCTGATGTTTGGAGGATTTTTTGCCACCTATTTGTTTTTCCGAGGTACTACAGCGGTTTGGCCTCCAGAAGGGAGTGAAGTAGAACTACTTGTACCGACCATTAACACCATTATTTTGGTGTCTAGTAGTTTCGTGATTCACTTCGGTGATACAGCGATTAAAAAGCATAACCTCAAGGGAATGCAACTGTGGTATGCAATTACTGCAATCATGGGGGCAATTTTCTTAGGTGGTCAGGTTTATGAGTATTCAACATTAGGATACGGAATGACTACCAACGTCTTCGCCAACTGCTTTTATATCATGACTGGGTTCCACGGTTTGCACGTTTTTGTGGGACTGTTATTGATATTACGTGCATTGTGGCGATCGCGTCTTCCCGGTGAATATTCTGCAACCAATCATACTTTCATCGAAATGACAGAAATTTACTGGCACTTCGTAGACATTATTTGGATTGTTTTATTCACCTTGGTGTACGTTCTTACTTTGTTTTAACAAAAGTTAGGAGTGAGGAGTGAAGAGTTAAGAATTTATAACTTCTAACTCGTAATTCACAACTTCTAACTCATAACTCCTAACTCCTAACTCTCCAGGACTTTATTATGCAAGCTAATACAAACCAATTCTCATGGTTCCAGGTTCCAGAAGACATTAAAAACTTATTAGTTTTAGCTGCACAAAACTGGGACAATACATCAGAATCCGAAAAATATATTCAACAAGCTTTAGCACAAACTGGTGAAAATACAGATGTCTTGGTAGCAGCATATAGATTTTTCTATTATAAAAATAATTATTCTCTTGCACTACAAACAACAGCCAAATTATTAGATAAAATTAAAGAACTAGAAAAATTTCCTGATGACTGGGAGCAACTTAAGCCTATACTAGTCAATCGCAAAGAAGAACCACAAATTCGATTGTACTTAAATGCTTATGCTGCTTCTGGATTAGTACTAGCAAAGTTAGGAGAAATTGAGCAAGCAAAACAGATCAGCACCAGAGTCAAACAAATAGACGATAAGAATGATTTTGGTTCTGGGATTCTGCTGGATATTTTGACACGTCCAGCAGAAGAAGACGACTAATTAGTCAATGCACTTCTCGACAAGAAAGAGTGGGGAGATGAGGGAGCAGGGGAGCAGAGGAGACAAGGGGCAATTATTGAACAAGTCTCTACCTTGTCTCCCCCTTGTCTCCCCCCTCTTCCTTGTCTACCTTGTTTCTTCTCCATGCCCAATACTTCTCTACGAGAGGCGGCGCCAACAGCTTCTCTACGAGACGCTATGCGTTAGCGGAGCTTTCGCTTTAGCGATACGCTCAGTACAAGTGCCCAATGAATGCCCTTTTTGTGAAAAATCATGAACAATTGGTTATCTACCAGATCATACTCGTCTTACTCCTTATTAGGAGCAGCTACTGATAGTAACTCTATCTTTCCTCCTATCACTATACCTACTAAACTTCCTGTAGGTAATATTCCTAATGTCTCTCCGATTCTGATCGTCCAATCTTCTCCGTTATCAATTTAAAAGTTATGAAAGGTAGGGATTGGCTGCTAACGGGGGATGGTCAGCATCAAGCTTGTAAATCTGTGAGAGCGTGGGATTTATTGAGAGAAAATTACCGCCTTTATCGGTTTTTAACTGAGGTGGAAGATGTTCTCAATAGTGGCGATAATGAAGTCAGTTGTCTGCCAGAAATTCGGATGCTCGTAAGGCGCTTAATAGTAAATTCCTACTGGGTACGAAGTCAACATTTAGAGCCTTCGCCCAAAACGGGAACCTCTGTTTTACTCCTATACGATGAATTGGGTTTTCCCTTGACTGTGCAAACAGTAACATTTGCACCGGGAACCCGATCAAACATTCATAATCATGGGACATGGGGAATAGTCGCGGTGTTAAAAGGTCAGGAAAAAAATACTTTTTGGCGACGCACTAATAGCCCCGAATTTCAGGACAAAATTGAAGAAACAGGAGAGGTAACTCTATCCCCAGGAGACATTATTAGCTTTACTCCCGATGCAATTCACTGTGTAGAAGCAGTAGGTGATGAACCAACTGTGACTTTTAATATCTACGGCGAAACCGATCCGAATGAGAGATTTGAGTTTGACCCGATTAAGTATAGTGCTAAAAACTTTTAGCATCATGCAGTAGGGGCGCACAGCCGTGTATTGGTGTCAACTTAAGCTGAAACTTCTTTAAAAACTCGTTTCTAGCCTCTGCTGGAAATGCAACTCAAAAGCGGCTCTGCCGCCAGCAAGAGAGGCGGAGCCTCAAGAACGAGCATTCTCAGTCGGAGACTGGGAACGAGGCAATCTAAAAGCTAGTTCTAGACTTGCTTTCACGTTAAGTTGACACCAATGATAGCCGTGCGTCCCTAGAAACGAATCGTATTCTACTAAGAGGTAGTTAAATGGCAAGAGTAATTTTCTATAGCAAACCAGGCTGTAAAGGTGGTACTAAGCAAAAAGTTTTGCTAACAGCTGCTGGTCATGAGGTGATACCACAGAACCTGCTAACAGAAGCTTGGACAGTTGAGCGGTTGCGTTCTTTTTTTGGCGATCGCCCCGTAGCCGAATGGTTTAATCTTTCCGCCCCCAAGGTAAAATCTGGTGAGGTGGTTCCTGAAAAAATCGATGCCCAAACCGCCTTGACGTTGATGCTGAAAGAACCACTGCTAATTCGCCGTCCTTTGTTAGAAGTAGGCGATCGCCGTGAGGTAGGATTTGATGTACAAAAGATTGATACTTGGATTGGCTTACAAGCTGTGGATGAATCCTTGCAAGAAATCAGCGACAAGCTGATGAAGCAAGATTTGCAAAACTGCTCCCACGGTCCTGGTCATCATCACCATAATCATTAGGATGGCTGTAACCATCATGATGAACAACATCAAAAGCAAGCCAGCCAGCTTAAGTTATTAGACTTCTTGCATGAATCAAAAGCCCTCTCCCAAGCTTGGGAGAGGGCTTTTGAAATTGGCTCTAGTCTTTAGCTAACTTGTTGTTGGATGTGTAGTAAACCTTACTACCAGTATCAGGTACAAAATGGCAGCTGACACATGAACGCCATAATGACTTCCAAATAGGTTCTTCCGATTTGTGGAAATACTCACCCATCACTGGTTTTATTGCCTCAGTTGCCTTCAACAAATTGTAGTGAGGGATGTTAAGGAATATATGGTGAGCAACATGAGTACCAATATCGTGATGGATATGATTAACCAAACCATAATCACGGTCAATACTAGAAATTGCACCTTTCAGGAAAGTCCAATCTTCTCCACGATACCAGGGAAGCTCTGCCTCAGTGTGGTGCAAGAATGTCACCAAATCTAGCCAAATGATGAACACAAGATAGGGTACAGCATAATATTTCAGCAACCACATCCAACCCCATTGGTAGGTGAGAAATCCTAGCAAGCCTACCATACCAATCAAAAGTACAGTGCTAGTGAGAACATCCCATTTTTCTGATGATTTGAAAAGGGGACTGCTGGGCAAAAAGTGAGAGCCTTCCTTATTAGGAGAACGCTTAAACAAATACACAGGATAAGCCAAGAGAAAAACATAATATCTGCCTATCTTTTGCGCTAAGGGCATCTCCTTATATTGTGATTCTGTCACAGGATACCAGCTTTCATCATTATCGATATTGCCAGTATTTTTGTGATGGGTTCTATGGCTGATTCGCCAACCATGATAAGGAACAAGTATTGGTGTGTGAGAAAGATGTCCAATCAAATCATTGAGCCATTTGTGCTTAGAAAAAGATTGGTGTCCGCAGTCATGCCCGACTACAAACAAAGCCCAAAACATCGTTCCTTGCATTAGCCAGAAAATCGGGAAGAAAAGCCAAGAATCCAGGTAATTAGCTACTGCATAAAGCAAACCGATAATCAGGATGTCACGAAAAAAGTAAAAAAGTGATTTTGTTACATTGGGCTGAAAGCATTCAGCGGGGATTGCAGATTTTAAATCTTGAAGAGTGAAAGGTAATTTAGTTGTATCCTCAGACGTTTCGTAGCCAGTAGGATTATTGAACGTGACGAGATTTGATTGCACTGGATTCTTTTGTTGGATATAAATCGGAACTTTATTTGAGACAAGATAATCTCACCTCTAGGATGCCCACGAAACTAGCGATCGCTAACACCAAAGAAGATAAATTTTGGCAATTTACCTAACAATTTTTAGTTAGTAAAAAGTCGCCAAATTCTATTTAAACACAGCATAATAAACGCTCTCGTTGAGTTCAAGAGCGTGAGTGTAGTCACAGCGCTATTTATCGCTCTGTATAATGTTCGTCGAAAGTCTTATAGCCAATATCAGTTGTGTATAGTTGACACTGGTCTGTAATCTGTTTCATTAAAGACCAAGAAAACTGACACTCATCATGTAGATAAGGCTCCCAATTTTCTTTGATGCTGCTGTAAGCTAACCGCAAATTATAAGAAGGAATAGCAGTGGAAATATGATGAGGGACATGAACATTGATATCGTGGCACAAGACTTCTATCCAACGTGGATAATCGCAATGAATAGTGCCAGATAACTGTGCTAGAGCCTCGTTCCACTTGTTCGCTGTTACAAAAGGAACATCTGCGGCAGTATGGTGAACAATAGTAAAAGTACTCATCCAAAAATGGTAAATCATCCAGGGTACTAGCCAAAACTTGACAAATCCCCAGATACCAGTTGTGGCGACCAGAAGCGGGAAAGCGATCGCTGCAAACACAACTACTACAGCCACAGAAAGCTTGATACTCGATTGGTCTTTAGTTTTAAAGTTCCGCCAATCAAAATGCACCACAGCCCAATGTCCAATGGAACCTACCCACCAGAAGCGTTTACGCATGAATAGTTCAAAAGCAGACTGTCGGGTTTTATCCCAATTTTCAAACACTTCTGGTCTAATTGGATGCCAAGCGTTGTCCTCATCCAGTTTGTTGGTATGAGTATGGTGATAATTATGCTTAATGCGCCAACTATGAAAAGGGTAAATCAACGGCATCATGAACAAATGCCCTACCAAATCATTTACCCAACGACGTTTGGCAAAAGACCTGTGACCGCAATCATGGCCAATTACAAAAAAACCTGTTAAAGCAGTGCCCGTAAAAATCCAAGCTAGGGGCAAAAGAAACCAAGGAGTGATAATCAGGCTGTAATAGCCCAAGGCGACTGCCAAGACACTCAGCAGGACTTGTGTCCAAGCTTTGCGACGGTTCTGCTGAAAACATTCGCGTGGCAGGGTTTTGACAATATCTTTGAGCCGAAAGTCGGAATTACTAGGCTCGTCACTTAGTTTCTGGCTATTAATTATTGATGTAGTCATGGACACCTAAAAAACAACAAACTCCTCCACCAAGTCACCAAAAAGTAACTTGCCGTAAAAATTCTTCACATTAGCGCTTCGGATTATAGCAACCTAACCGACACAAGCGCACCCGTAAGTAAATAGCTTTTTGAAAAGTTAGGAGTTAGAAGTGATGAATTATGAGTTAAAAAGGCTACACATCCTAACTCCTAACTCTTAACTAACTTTTGTTGGGGCCAACTTCACATTAGTAGCCAGACCAACTGCTTGTAGCAATTGAACTGTCATCCAGGTTAAATCGATTTCCCACCATTCCAGCCCATGACGAGCTGAGTATTGAAAAGCATGATGGTTATTATGCCAGCCTTCACCGAAAACTAGTACGGCTACCCACCAGCAATTAGTCGATCTATCACCAGAATCATAGCTCCGATAGCCAAATTTATGAGTCGCGCTGTTCACCAACCAAGTGCAGTGGTAAACCCAGACAATGCGAACAAAAATTCCCCAGACAACGAATGACCAGCCACCCAGAAGCAAAAGCAATACACCTAGAGCAACCTGGATCAAAATGAAATATTTTTCTAAAAACTGATAAACTGGGTCTTCGGCAATGTCTTTGGTGAAACGAGGAACATCAGCGTGAGCGGGACAATAGTGAATCAGCCAATCCATGTGGCTCCACCAGAAGCCTTTATTAGAATCATGGGGATCGACATCAGTATCCGAGTGTAAATGATGGATACGATGTGTCCCTACCCACTCAATTGGGCCTCCTTGACACGAGAGTGTGCCGAAGAAAACCAAGAGATACTCTAGCCACTTGGGAGTTTGAAAGCTGCGGTGGGTGACAAGGCGGTGAAATCCTAGAGTCACTCCTAAGCCACCTGTTATCCAGTACAGCAAGAAACCCACACCAACTGCTGTCCAGCTAAAGTTACCAGGAACAAAGGCAAATAAAGCGCCAATGTGCAGTCCAATGAAAAACAGGGTATTAACCCAGTTAACTTGAGGTTTGGTTGAAGTAGCAATTGTCATGCAGTAACCTGAATTTGAATTTTCCAGCCTAGTCTGTGGGATCTTAAAATCCGCATATCTATAATTTAATTTTTTGAACGAGGAACTGATGAACAGCTTAGAACAGCTGCGGCAAGCAGAACAGGCACTATTAGAAATTTTTTCTGGAATTGACACTCAGGTCAAGCATAATCTAAAACGAGTGCTGGATGCTTTTCGTAATCACCGTGTAGGGGCACACCACTTCGCTGGTGTAAGTGGCTATGGCCATGATGATTTAGGACGAGAAACTTTAGATAAAGTTTTTGCCGAAGTTATGGGTGCTGAAGCTGCGGCTGTACGAGTGCAGTTTGTTTCGGGAACTCATGCGATCGCCTGTGCTTTGTTTGGTGTTCTCCGTCCTGGAGATGAAATGTTAGCAGTGGTCGGTTCTCCTTACGATACGCTTGAAGAAGTCATTGGTTTACGGGGTCAAGGTCAAGGTTCCCTTATCGAGTTTGGCATAAATTACCGCCAATTGGAGCTAACCCTAGAAGGAACTATAGATTGGCAAGCAATAAGAACTAGTGTGGCTGAAAATACTCGTTTAGTCTTAATTCAGCGCTCTTGTGGCTATTCTTGGCGTCCTAGTCTATCAATTGCCGATATTGAAAAAATTGTCCACTTAGTCAAACAGCAAAACCCAAACACCGTTTGCTTTGTAGATAACTGCTACGGCGAATTTATTGAAACCAGGGAACCCACAGATGTAGGTGCTGATTTAATAGCAGGGTCATTGATTAAAAATCCTGGTGGCACCATTGTCAGCGCTGGTGGTTATGTCGCTGGTCGCGCCGACTTAGTAGAAGCATCTGCTTGTCGCCTCACGGCTCCCGGTATTGGTAGTTATGGCGGCGCTACTTTTGACCAAAATCGCCTGCTATTCCAAGGTTTATTTCTGGCGCCGCAGATGGTAGGAGAGGCAATGAAAGGGACTTATCTTACTGGTTATGTATTTGATAAACTCGGTTATCCAGTAAATCCTGCTCCCCTAGCTCCTCGTGGAGATGTGATTCAGGCAATTAAACTCGGTTCTGCTGAAAAGCTAATTGCTTTCTGTAAAGCTATACAACAGCATTCTCCTATAGGTTCCTACTTAGACCCTGTTCCAGATGAAATGCCGGGGTATGAGAGCCAGGTCGTCATGGCTGGGGGGACATTTATTGAAGGGAGTACTTTGGAATTATCAGCAGATGGTCCTTTGCGATCGCCGTATGTAGTTTATTGCCAGGGGGGGACTCATTGGACTCATGTAGCGATCGCACTGGAAGCTGCGATCGATGCAGTTGGCAGTAACGCCTAGCACATATTAGAACTCTTGCATAAATATTTTGTGGTATGATTAAAGGTTGTTCTAATTTCAGTTTTATCGATTAAGTTTTCGATTATATTTCTTCTGGTCTGTTGTTAACTTCTTCCCTTTCGGTTTTTTAATTGGTGTTTGGCTTAATTGATGAATTTTAGTGATTCCTTGATAGCCTTTATCCGCTATCAATTTGAGTAATTCTCCAAATCTTAACACCACTGGTTTTAAATAGTTGAAAATCCATGAATTTTCCCAAAACCATGCGCTAAACAAATGATTTGACTACTTTTGTGATGGATAATTACTTGCGTTTTTAACGTATTCTTAAAGAGTTTGCCACTAAAAAAGAATTAGCCAGAATCAGAGTTTTAGGTGAGCATATCAATCGGAAGTTGAAGGTGTTTAAAATTTCGTCCCTTACTTATAGAAATCGTCGAAAAAGATTTAGTTTGAGGTTTAATCTGATTGCTACTCTCTACAATTACGAGCTTCTTCTCCCCCAAACCCAATCTTCCTGACCGACTTTTGCAAGAGGTCTAATATATGGTTTCTGTTTTGGCAGCTGCTCTCCCAAACTCAACACTCTGCTCAAATCCACCTGTCAATAGGGTTTGAGACGCGCTAACTCTGACCATAAAAGCAATAGCTTTTTGCCCTTTCCCTTGCCCCTTACCGTTTTTTATAAATAACTGATGATACACTTCCTGCTCCTGCCTTCTTGTATTAGGGCAATGTCGGTTCAGAAATGCTCAAAGTTTTGTTGGCGTCAGCTTTCGAGGACTCATTTGCTGGAACGGATGCAGTTATTTCCCCAATGGCGCTGTCGTTTGTCCCACTACCAGGACGCAAGGCACTTAAAGCAGTCTTAATCACAACAGCTGTAGGTACTGCCACAATTACACCCAACAGTCCGCCAATTCTTGCCCCTGTTAAGACCGAAATTAAAATCCAAACTGGATTTAAACCGGTAAAACTGCCTAAAATTCGAGGGGCAATTAAGTTTTCGAGAATTTGCTGTACAATTACGGCTGCGATCAACACTCTCACACCCATTGAAAAATCTTGCAACGCGACCAACAGTGTAGTCAGGGCGATGCCTACAGAACCGCCAAAGGGTACGAGAGCCATTAGACCAATAGTTAGTCCAAATAGCAATCCAAATGGCACTTTCAGCCACAAAAAGGTAGGAATAAGGGCTGAAGCCATACAGGTAGATAAAATCAACTGGGTGATGAAGAAATTTTGGAAGCTTAAGCGGACTGTTTTGGAGAAAGGCTCGCGAAATTTATTAGGTAGCCATTCGACTAAACTTTGCCAGAGTTCACCCCCGTGCTGTAAAAGATAAAAAGTCAAGACCATCGTCAAGAGAATATCTAGCAGACTAGTAACTGTGAGTACAGCCAGATTTAAAACTTGTCCAGCGATCGCTTGTAATTGTCCTTTGACGCGATCGTTGATTTGCACTACCAGAGCATCAAGGTTAATCGGCAAGCCAAAAGTCTCAGCTTTTTCGTTTAATATCATTAACTGAGAGCGTCCAGAGTCGATCAGCTCTGGCAAACGAGCCACCAGTTGTTCAGCTTGGGTAAGAGCCAGGGGAAAAAGTGTCACACCCAACGCCAATAAAATCGATAAAGCCAAGAGAAATACTAAAATAGCAACTTGCTCTCGCTTCGCACCATGATGCTCCATCCAGCTCACGGGGTAGTTGAGCAGAAATGCTAGCACTGAGGCTCCAACTAAAATCACTATGAGAGAATGGAAATAATTAAAGAATACCGAAAGTGCCCAACCATTGAGAACTAGCAGCGGAAGGAATAACGCGATCGCCCCGATTCGCGCTATTGGTGTGAATCTTTGCCACCAGTCGAGTAGCTTGCGTGTCTGCATTTTGAGCTGATTGGAATAGAACTAGATGAAATTTTTCTTTACAGCTTATTATCTCTAACTATATGAGTCTTATTCATCCTTCTAGTTTAGGAGTTAGACTAACCCCAATGAAGAATTTTGAACCAAAAGAGAATGGGGAGTGGGGAATGGGGAACTCGGGGCCCCCTCTGGGGATTAGGGGCAATGGGGAGTGGGGAGCAGGGGAGCAGGGGGAGCAGGGGGAGAATAATAATGCCCCATCCCCAATGCCCAAAACACAGTTGCTTTTACATTTAGTTCCGATCGTCGGCTTTTTTCCATCCTTGTGGACGCTCTATCGGGGCCAGGGTAGTCGGGAACAACTTGCTATTAGTCGTCTGTCTATTGCTTTGGCACTTACTTGGTTGTTGAGTTATCTATTATTAGCTACCGGAGCAGCAGCTTCAGATTTTTTTCCGCTACGTCTATTTATCCTCAATAGCTTTCTCACGTCAGGTTACTTTTTAGTAAGTATTTGGTTGATTTTGCGCCTAATGCAGGGCAAATCTAGTCGTTTACCAGGGTTTAGTAATTTAGCTGAACGAGTGCTTGGCAAGTATTTATCTTAATTTTTTATGGTGATAATTTATCGGTGTTTTTACTGATTTTTGAAAATTTTCTGGCTGATTTCTCTATATATCTAGTCAAATCCAGTTTATTATTGCCATACTTCAGTAAAACATCTCCAGGTTGTCCCAAAAAAAGAATAAATGCTGCTATAAGTGTTGTGGTTGACACTACATTAAAAAAGTTAGCACCGATAATTAAGAGTTAGCTATTATGGGTTGATTTGTTTAGGTGTTTTTAGTCTGCAAAATTACTGAATTTGATTAGTGAGTAAGTGTGAGGAAGTCTGTGACCATTCAAAGAAGTTCGGCGGAAGAAAACCAGTCGGGAAAAGCCTCAAAATCCAATAAAAAAATTCCCCAAAACTCGACATCAGGACGTTGGCTGTGGTTTTGGGTAGGTATGAGTGGTATTGCGATGGTATCAGCAACTGCGGGGGCGCTTTTGGCGGTGTCTTTGACCAGTACGCCTTTGCAACAAGCGCAGCTAACTCCAAAGGATGAGGCGGCTTTTGATAGCGATCGCATTTCTGGAGGTGTGCTGCGATTTTCAGAATTAACTCGTCCAGTGAATCTTTTGGTGATGGGAATGAGCGTACTTCCCCCAGATATCCAAAACCCTCCTGAAGATACCAAAAATCTCAAATACCTACCCCAAGTCAACTCTTTTGATGGTCTTTCCGATGTGATGCTCTTGGTCAAATTTGATCCAGAGACGAAAAAAATAAATATGCTCTCCATTCCCAGAGATACCCGCACACAAATAGAGGGTTATGGAGTGAAAAAAATTAACTCCGCCAACGTTGAAGGCGGGCCAGCTTTGACTGCCAGAACTGTTAGTAATCTCTTAGGAGGAGCGGGAATCGATCGCTATGTCCGAATTAACGTTTTGGGAGTTGCCAAGCTGATTGATGCTTTGGGTGGCGTGACTGTCTACGTCCCTAAAGATATGAAATATCAAGATGATTCTCAGCATTTATACATCAATTTGAAGGCTGGTAAGCAGCATCTCAATGGCGAGCAGACATTGCAATTGCTGCGTTTTCGCCATGACGAACTCGGTGATATTGGTCGGATTCAGCGCCAGCAAATGGTCATGCGTGCTTTGATGGAGCAAACACTCAACCCAGCTACTGTTGCTCAATTACCTAAAGTTCTTGATGTAGTAAAAGAACACATTGATACTAACTTGACGGTTGAAGAGTTAGTGGCGCTAATGGGTTTTGGGGTGCGGACAAATCGCTCTAATATGCAAATGTTAATGCTGCCAGGTCGCTTTAGCGAAAAAGGCGAGTTTGATGCTAGCTATTGGTTGCCCAACAAAGATGGGATTGCGAAACTGATGGCTCAACACTTTGGTTTGGAGTCAGAACAGGAACAGCTGGCAACTACAACTAACCCCCGCTCTTTACGTGTAGCAATTCAAGATAGTACAGGTGGCGATCGCTCTAACCTGCAACCGTTAATTAGAGCCTTGGAAAAATCTGGATATCGCAATATCTATGTGGCCAAGGCATGGGGTGAACCTCTAGACGTAACTCACATTGTCGCCCAACAAGGAGATGGCGACAGTGCCGAATCAATTCGCAGCACTTTGGGATTTGGAGAAGTGCGCGTGGAAAGCACTGGCAACCTTGGCTCAGATATCAGTATCCAGGTAGGTAAAGATTGGTTGGAACAAAAATCTATTTTGGAGAAGTCGTTGACACCCTAAAAAATATATCTGCTGACACTGAATTTACTACTTGGCTCAGTTCTTGGAGTTTAGCTGCTACTACACCATTGGTTAATAATTCTTCTGCTTTAGCTAAACCCTCTGCCATATTTGAACAAATACCACTCCGCCATAGATAAAATCCGCCATTCCACAAGGCTGTTTGCATCAATTCACCTGGTTTACCTGCCAAAACCTCTTGAATATTTGCCACCAGTTCTTCAGTAGTTCCAAGGGGTACGTTCTTGGTAGTAAAACCGTAATCGCGCGGTACGAGGTGCAATCGTTCTACCTCTTGGGGTGCTACGGATGAAGATAAGCTGATGATTGCAGTGCGATCGCGCGGTAAGTCGCAACTACCTTCCAATCCTTTGACTAATGTAAATTTTGTCACTCCTCGTAGTCCGAGCGCGATCTGAAACATCCCTTCTGTTGGCGGATGGACAAACCCAGCAATTACGTGAGCATCGCCAGCATAAGGACACCAGATTAGCTCCATTGTCGCTAAGGGCGGACGTTTGCCAAGTTGGTCGCGGTACTCCCAAATACTTATAGTTAAGGGAAAATGCTGAGGTAGATAAATAAAGCCGATTCCCGTTTGCTCAAACACTTGTTGGGTTTGTGCTAAGGGTAAGGTAGTCCAATCGACTCCTAAACCCTGCCAAATATCTATCAGAGGTAAGCCGTACTTCGTGGGTAGGCGATCGCCACCATGCATTACCACTGGTTGTCCAACTGCGGCAAGTAATAAAGCTATGACGGGACTAATTGGTGCTGTACGTGTCCTACCATCATAAGGGATGCCAAGAGCGATCGCAGGTCGCCCAGAGGCTATAGGTTGCAGTTTTGGCCCCAGTTCCTCATAAGCATCCAACATTCCGGCTAACTCTTCTCCCGTTGGACGCTTGATTCGATGAGCAATCAAAAACGCCCCAATTTGGGCTGGTGTGGCTTCACCCAGCAGCATCATTTTAGTAGCGGTGGCTGCTTGGGCGCGAGTTAAATTCTCGGCTGTGTGGTTTCCACTGCCTACTTTTTGCAGAAATTCCCGAAATAGATTGCTCATTTTTCCTTTGTCCTCTGTCCACCGTCATTTGTCTATTGTCCTTTGTCTTTCGTGATAACCGAAAATGACTCATGACCGAATATTGGATTTTGGATTTAACAAAGAAATGCGAGTTCGACGAACTAAAAATAGCAGGATGTAGAGCAGGTAAGTCTTTGGGGTAGATGTCAATAAATGGTTGTTAAGGCAAATAAGTATAAGCAGTCAAACCCGCAATTAAGTTGACAATTAAATTGAAAACACTACGATGTCTAAAGTCCGTAAAATGCCTTGAAAATCAGGACTTACAGTCAGGTTTAGCTTCAATTTCATTATCAAGCCGAAAACGCTAAGAATAACGACTGCTATTATTTCCCAGCAAAGGTTTCAAGCGATTTACAGAGGTATTTGGCATACTATCTACTGAAGAACCAAAATTTTTATACTTCTACAGAATCAATGGAAAGCCGCGATCGCACATTACCAAAGCGCCCAAGCCCTTCGACCCAACTACTTTGAAGCCGAGGTAGGAATCGCAACCGTCCTCTATGCACAAGATAAACTATCCGCAGGGGATCGAGATCGCTATGCTGCACTTAATTACGATTTGGGCAAGGTTCACAACCAATCAGGAGATATCAAGGCTGCAATCAAATACTATCAGCGAGCGATCGGACTAAAGCCAGATTTGACAGAGGTTCGCGATCGTCTACGCCAAGCACTGCAAGAAGAAGACGGTATTAAAATTAAGGTCAGTATTGCGAAACAATAGAAGGCAAGTGCGCGATTGAAAATCACTGTAAGATGTATAGCGCTTGATTGACTTAATTCTCAATAATCCCAAAGATGCGATAAATCGCGTCTCTTTCCAAAACAGAGAATGCTGATTACCAAATCAGCTTTTTACTACACTATATATATAGTGAAATTAACTAGGTTATCTTGACCAAATCGTAGTGAATCGCCGTTTAGCAGGCGATACTGCATACCGGGAGTTAGAGGATTGTTGTTTAAATAAATACCATTTGTACTCATATCAACAATCATATAAGAATTTTGCGACCAGTCCCAATCGACTCGCGCATGACGACGAGAGACTATTCCCTCACTGGGAATACCGGTTAAGTCAATTTCTGGCGGCGCTATTCCTGGACTCTGACTGCGGCGACCAATATAACCGCCTTCTCCAATGAGGTGAAATTCTCTGCCAGTGCTATGAATCAGCTTTAAGGCTGGCGCTCTTTGAGGCGGAGGAGTATAAACAGGCGGTGTTGGTTGATAGGAAACTCGTGGTTGATAGACTGTTGAATAATCAATGGGGGCTTGTTGGGGAGCTTGGTAATTAGGTTGCTCTGTAGGCGGTCGCTGATACTGAACAGGTGGTTGACTAGGTTGTTGTTGAATAGGCGGAGGTTGACTAGGCGGTTGTGGTGTAGGGGAAACTACATTACCCAGAGGAGTGGAACACCAGGGACAAACCTTAGCATTGTTAGGCAGGGCGCGGTTAAAATATTCGCAACTAGGATTAGGGCACCGATTTGCAGGCATAAGAATTTATATCATCAGGCATAGGTTGTAAAGCTACAAGACCTACTTTACTAAGTAAACACTGACCCTGACGAGTAGTTAGCATCTGGGCAAATGTAGAACCACCAGGTAGGCGGTTGCTGTCTTTAGGGTACACTACAAAAATAGGGTATCCCAAGGGGTAGCTTTGGAAAGTTGTGACATCAACATAATAATCATCATGTTGACACAAATCATCTGAGGGATTTATTGAGCGACGATCGCGCTTTTGAAACAGAGGTTGAATAGCGGACTTTTTACCATCTGCGATCGCTAGAGGATAGCCAGTACACTGACTCGAAGTTTTACTGATAATCCCAAAACTGATAATACCAGTAGTTCGCCCATCTAAAGTTTCACTACGTATTAGATTTTGGGTTTTTGTTGTATCAAGTTTAGTAACTTTCGCTGCAAATAAAGCTTCGTCTTGAGGGGCATTTTGCAGAACTATTTGTTGAAATTTACTGATTGCTTCCGGTTCAGTTGGGGCAAAAGGTTTCACCGGCAGATTTGGAAGTTTGGGATTAATCTGCTGCCAATTAGTAATTTTACCTGTGTAAATTTGACGCAATTGCTCAATATTGATTTGCCCCCCAAGAGCATTGGCAAGATTTGAGTCTCTTTTATTAAATGCGACAAAAACAAGTAACCCATCATAGGCTACTGCTTTTTTCGCAAGTTTATCTGTAATGTTGTCTACCAAACTAGTAATTGCAAAATCTTTTTTGTTTATTTGGACTTCTTCGATACTTTTAATCGGATTATTTCTATTTGATGACAAAACAGATTTATAGTCAAAGGTTGCTGTTGCATCTGGCTTTGGTCTGGTCAATAAATCTCCTAAACGACTATTGTCCACCAATTGCGTTAAAACAAAACTCCATGTACTATCTTTTTCTCCTGTGTAGGTAAATTGTCCAGAAGGAACGTTGGTTACTTCTGAAAAATTTCGCACAAGTCTAGACCATTGGATATATTGATTAGGATTATCTGTTTTCCTGCCCCAAAGCCAATACCAAATTCCGCCACCAAGTAGTAATAAGAACAGGATTACTAGCAAAAGCAAGGGCATTGGCAAAGGCTTTTTTATTTCTTGATAACCTGGCGATGGCTGCGCCAACGTCTTCGACGAACGCGCTGAATTTGAACTTTTAGCACGATCTTCTTGAGGAAGTTCTAGTAGTGCTTTACGAGCCGCTTCTGCACTCTCAAAAGGAGTTTCCAGCCCAATTAAACGATAAATAAAGTGCTTTAAATTGCTATCGGTATCCGGCCATTGTTGATTATCTCTAGGGTCGAGAGGCTGGTTAGATGAAAAATTAGTTGTCCGCCCTACCCATAAATAAAAGGCTAATAATCCTAATGATTCTATATCTTGGTCAGGTCTGGCGGGAGCAGGTTGAGGAATAATTGTGGGAATAAATAAGTTTTCCCAGATAGCTAAATCACAAAAGTATATAGAAAACTTTTGATTGTTTTCTACTTTAATTAAAGTACTGTCTAAATTGATATTTCCGTGAGTAATACCCAGTTGTGTTTGATTGGAGGGAAAACGCAGCTTTTGGGTGTGGAGAAACTGGAGAGTTTGTAAACCTTGATTTAGTACCTCACGCACCTCAAGAGATGTCATTGCTCCCTTTTCTATGAGATACTTACCTAAAGTTTGGGATGAGTCTATTCCTTGAGTAATTAAATAACAGCGTTCTCCTTTTTCATCTGCGATCGCTTCTTTTGTTTCCACCAGACGGAAATTTTGAATTCGACTATCGGCTAAACTTACCCCACCCACTCGTTTAAAAGTCTCTTTCCGCTTTTGAGTCTCACTTTCATTAAAAGAACGATTAGGGAGCAGGTATTCTTTGATGATTACAGGTTGTTTGTCTTTAAGTTGAACACCTGAATATAAGCGGCCTAAACCCCGCACACCAATAAAACTAGCTATTTGATAAGTTCCCTGACTTCCTTTAATCTCAGCCTCCTGTGGTAAAGTTGCTGGAAAACCACATTCCAAGCAAAACTTAGCACCCTTGATTTGCTGTGCCGTTTGGAAAGGGCGATCGCAACTTAAGGGAGAATTGTACGAGCAGGGGTATTCTTGATAAAAAGATTCAAATGAAGCCATATACAAAAAGTTTCGTGAATTGCGCCGACTACTTCCGTCGCGCTCAAGCATGAACTAATCCTAGCTTGAGGGCAGTCACAATCGCTTGAGTCCGGCTAGTAACCTTCAATTTTTCAAAAATACTGGTGAGATGCGCCTTAACAGTAGCAACTGTTACATACAAATGTTTAGCGATTTCTTCATTAGAAGCACCTTGAGTTAACCAGTATAAAACCTCTTGTTCTCTTTCGGTTAAATGCACCTCATGACATGCTTTTACACAAGAGTCTGAATAAGCTTGAAAAAACCGGAAAAATCGACTAGCAACTTCTGAAGGTAGATAAATTTCTGACCTAGTTACAGTATCTATAGCTTCACATAATTGGGTTGCCACACGATTTTTAAATACATAACCTGCGGCTCCTCCCTGCATCGCTCTAAAAATCCAGTCATCTTCTTGATGAGCCGACAATACTAAAACCTTGCCAGTGTAAGCAGCTTCTTTAAGACGTGCCAGAACTGTAATTCCATCACATCCTTTCAATTGCATATCCAGCAAAATTAAATCTGGACACTTCTGGGTTGTAAACTTTAAAACCTGCTCAACAGAATCTGCATCACCAATAACTTCTACAGGTAACGCAGAATTAATACTATAAAAATTTAGGAGAGTACGTAATCCTTGACGGAAGCGTTCTTCGTCATCTACGAGTAAAACTGAAAGTTTATTACTATCATTAATCATATTTTTATGATGAATTATAAATTAATTCACGCTCCTTGAACGAGGCAAAATCATCGAAAATTGTGCCCCACTTTCTGATAAAACTTGTGCCCAGATACTTCCTTGATGATCTAGAATAATTTTTTTAGCAATAGTTAAACCCAGTCCTGTACCTCCTTTCCGTCGAGAATAAAATGGGGTAAATATTTTTTGTAAGTCTTCTTGAGACAATCCTGGCCCTTGATCGGAGATTTTAATTAAAACTTCATCTTGGAAAATTTGCCAGCTACAGGTAATAGTTCCTGAATTAGGGCTGAAATGCGCGGCATTACTGAGGATATTATCAAAAACTTGTTTCATTTGTAATCTATCTATCTTCAGTATTGTCGATGTATCGGGAATCGATATTTTAAGTTTTTTCTGATTAATTAAAGGTTGTAAATTTGTGATACTTTCAGCCACCAAACTTCTTAAATCTTGAAACGTTACTCTTAACTTTGAACTTTGACCGCAATCAATCAGTTCGTTTAAGTTAGTATCTAAATCTTGTATACTTTCGCCGATGATTGTTGCTTGCTCTTGCCAAGGGCTATCCTCTAAACCTAAGCATAAATTATGTGCATACAATCCTATAAGTCCTAGAGAGTTACGCAATTGATGACCTACTCGATGCAAGATATCTTCTAGGAGTTTAATTTCAGTTTTTTGTCTGTCATAGTCCAAGGAAATATCTACATACTTACTCAGCAGCATAGCAGAGCGTTTTACATATAGTTGTAAACTCGACGAAAGAGGTTCATGAGTAATGATTTGAATATATTCAGTTTTTTGATTTCTATAGGATATGGGGCAAATGTAAGAAATGGATGAAAAGTCCTTAAGTTTAAATTCCTGTAAAGTCAAAGTAGGCGGAAAATCTGTAAGCCATGCTTCTGAACGCAAATAAGCTAAAGTTTTTGAGGAAAAAGGAACTTGGTCTTGGCCATAATTTATCACCTCTTGATTAGCTCTCAATAATGAATCATGATAGACAATCCGAGCGAAAAAAATTGGATACTGACTAGTTAACTGCTCAGACTCAAGCTGACAAAAGCTTTGGATGTCTGAGGAATTCAAATAATTCGAGCCATTGTCTAGTTTTTGGACAGAAAAGCCTAGTGTCATAGCTTCACTCGCTTTTTGCAACCAAATGTTTTTACTCTTCTGCTGACCAGTATAAAATTATGCAGTCTCAGGAATGTTTATTTTTTTGTTAAGTTCTCTTTTGAGATAATTCATACAAATAATTATTAAGGTTTGTATTGACATGTGTATCAAGCTAACTTTGCTGTGTAAACAAGTTTGTAGTCAGGACTAAAGTCCTGATGTTAAACACTGAAATGCTTACTATGTACCCAAGCTTTCGTTAGCTTAATGGACTACTTGGGTCGGCTTTTCAGCCATTAGTGTCAAGTTAAGATGAAATCACTGGGGTCAACTAGTATAGCTAGGGACTGGGGACTGGATGAAAAGTCTTTTTGTGTTTAGGTTTTGTCCTCCTCAAATTAAAATTGAACAAAAATAATAAACGACACCCCGAATTCAATAAACGACACCCCGAATTCAATAAACGACACCCCGAATTCGATGAACGACTGCCCGAATTTAATAAACGACACCCCGAATTCGATGAATATACCTTTGAAATTTGGGCTTCTGTCTTAACTTGACACTAATGCTTTTCAGCCCACCCCACAAGAAAAAATGTAGTGTGTCTAATTAAGAACTGCTCCAGATTAATCTACAAACTGAAGTTGCTGCTTTACGGATTCTTGACCCAATACGCCATTTCAAAATATCGACAAAAGTCTAATTAACTTTAGAAGCCCGATACATATACTGTAGATGCATCTGGATTAGCTACCAGCAGAACACCTTCATGCTTATCTTCGTTCTTCAAACTTTAGCCGAAATTCTAGCTGGAGGAACCTCACTTACCAGTACAGAGCAAATTGACTTTAGCCATCCTGGTAATCGTAGGGAAGAGGGAGCAGGCCCGACTCTCAATTTATATATTTTTGATATACGTGAGAGTAAGCAGGTACAACATTCTGGCAGGCAAGTAGAACGCAAGCTAACACGCGCTCTACAACCTGCCACTGTAAATTGGGCACCCGCTTGGTTTGATGTTTCGCTGCTATTAACAGCCTGGGATAGAACAGCTTTAGGTGAGCATCACTTTATTAGTGAGGCGTTGACTGTGCTGTTGCGCCATCGCACCTTGGAAGAGGAGTTTTTGGTTCCTGAATTACGGGGCTATGGTAATTTGAACATGACAGTTGCCCTAGAGCCGCCAATTGAGATTGGCTCTTTATGGAGCGCTCTGAGTGTGCCGTTGCGTTCAGCCTTATATTTGACAGTCACAATACCCTTCGAGCCACAACCGACTCCAGTGCCTTTGGTTTGGGAGCGAATTTTCAATTTGCGAAATCAATTGTCTCGCGATAGTGACAGTCTAGTATTAACCAGGCGAGTTGCGATCGCGGGTATTGTCAAAAGTGCGGTGACAAATCTGCCCTTGGTAGCGACAGAAGTGGCTGTGAGGGGAACTGACAAGTCCATATCAACTACTAAAGAAGGGCTGTTCTTCTTTGAAGACCTTCATTTAGGTAATTATGTTTTGACTCTGAATCATCCTGGCTATTTACCCCAAAACGTCAATGCATTGGTAGATAACCAAAGTAATACTTTCAAAGAAATATTTCTAACTCCTGAATAATTAGATTTTTACTGACTTGGAGAGACTTTCATGGCTAGACTTGATTACTTTGCTCCTGGTGTCTATATCGAAGAAATTGACCGGGGTAGCCGACCAATTGAAGGTGTTAGCACAGCAGTTGCCGGATTTGTAGGCTTTACAGAAGACGTTCGCGGTGGGGCTGAGTTATACAAGCCCATGCTAGTAACCACTTGGACGCAATTTTTAAACTACTTTGCGCGTCCCAACTCTGACGGCTTCACCGACTTCAACGCCTATTTACCCTTTTCAGTCTACGGCTACTTTATGAATGGTGGCGGTCGTTGCTGGGTAACAAGCATTGGGACTCAGTTACCAGGCGCACCCAAACCCGCGACTCCAGAACCAGCTAACTTACGAATCAACGCTCGAGGTAATCGTCCAGCCCTGCGTTTTACTTTGCGCCCTGAGCAAGCAGCAGGCGGATTAGTAAATATCGTTATTATAGATGGTTCACCGCGTGCCCTACCTGAAGGTACTGAAGGAGAAGCACCTCCAAATACGGGCGAGTATTTCACCATCCAAATTCGTCGGGGAGATGAACTTTTAGAGGAATATGAGAATTTGACAATGAACCGCGAGCCTAATGGTCAAACGGCAACTTATGCGCTGGCGGCATTGAGAAATTCGATGTATGTCACTGTAGAAGACATAACTCAAAGTGGACAGCCTTTAGCTCGTCGTCCGGTTAATGGTCAATATGAACTAGCGCCACCCATTGTTGCTGCCACACCCGATAGATTTTCGCAAAATTTAGAAGGGGTTCGAGACGATCGCACCGGGGTACGCGGTATCTTTGAAGTTGATGAAATCACAATGCTGGCTTGTCCTGATGTGATGCGGGCTTATCAAGAGCAAGTACTGAATTTAGATCAAGTTCACGGCATCATCGAACTGATGATTAGTATGTGCGAAGGTTCTGCCAGTGGCGATATTCCCAACCCGCCCAACCGGATGGTTGTACTTGATTCGCCACCGGAAGCCGTCAAACCGCAACAAGTAGTGGAATGGTTGAATAGGTTTAACCGTCGCTCGATGTTTGCGGCCCTTTATTATCCTTGGATCAAAGTACCGAATCCACGCGATCGCGGTAATCCAATTTTAGTACCTCCTTGTGGTCATGTGATGGGTGTTTGGGCCCGCACCGACGAAACCAGAGGAGTTTACAAAGCCCCTGCAAATGAAGTTCCCAGAGGCGTAATTGGTTTGGGTTATGACACCAACTTCCGCGAACAAGAATTATTAAACCCCTTGGGGATAAATTGTATTCGCAGCTTCCCCAATCGAGGTATCCGCATTTGGGGCGCACGCACTTTAGTTGAGCCAGATAAAACAGAGTGGCGTTACATCAGTGTGCGTAGATTAATTAGCTATATCGAAAAATCCCTAGAACTGGGGACTCAGTGGGTAGTTTTTGAACCGAACGACCAAGATTTATGGGCGCGTGTCACCCGCACCGTCAGTAACTTCTTAGAGCGTATCTGGCGTGAAGGTGCTTTATTTGGTGCATCTCCAGCCCAAGCATTTTATGTCAAGTGCGACGAAGAATTGAACCCACCAGAAACCAGAATTTTAGGACGTTTATATATTGAAGTTGGAGTTTGTCCCGTCAGACCAGCTGAATTTGTTGTTTTCCGCATCAGCCAATGGAATGGCATTGAAGATAGCGAATAGACCAAGAATTCTCCTCTTGTAGAGACGCGATAAATCGCGTCTCTCCCCATTGCCCATTTCAAAATTAATTACACACAAAGGAGTCTAAAAGTATGGCAGGCGAATTTTTAACCTCTTGTAAGTTTTACTTTGAAGCTGACGGAATTACTGATAAATTCATTAAAGAAATTAGCGGACTAGGCGTTGAAAATACACCAGCGCAAGAAGTTCACGGTTCATCTAAGGGCGCTAAACTAATGCGTCAAGCTACACCAACTGTTGTTAAATTTACCAACATTACAGTAAAAGTCATCGCCACTGATGATATAGACCTTTATAAATGGTATCAAGACTGTAACGAAGATATGGGAGACCCTCGGAAGTGGGCACAGAATCGTAAGACTGGTTCAGTGGTTGCTTACGACCAACAAGGCTCTGAAAAAGCACGCTGGAACATTGTCAATTGTTATCCCTGTAAATACACCGGGCCTACCTTAACAGCCTCTGGTGGTGATATGGCAAATGAGACTGTTGAATTGGTTCACGAAGGAATTAAACGAATCAAATAATTAGCATTTGCAGTAATTAACAGTGGTACAATCCGCAAGCCGAATTCCAGAAGTTCTGACAGCCCATCGGTTCTATTTAGAACTGACACTAGAAGGTCAAAACGATGCCAATTGTTTCTTTTTGGAGTGTCAAGGCTTTAAAAGAACACAAGAGGTTATTGAAATTACTGAAGTCACTTCTCAAACCTGGGGTACAAAAGGGCAATCAAAAGGTCAGGTGGTGAGAACCAAGCTTCCTAGCAATCCCAAGAGTGGTAATCTCATTCTGCGTAGAGGCACCACCAACTCTATGGATTTTTGGAAGTGGTTTGAGAAAGTCGAAAAGGGTAATTGGTCTGAGCAACGTAGACTTGTTGCTTTGTCTATTTATAATCAGGCAAATCAAGAAGTAGCTAGATTTGAGTTAGCCGGTGCTTGGCCTGCAAGTTACAAGATTGCCGATGTCAACGCCCGCAGCCATGACATCGAAATTGAGGAGGTGGAGGTTGCTTTTGAGGAATTTAAACGCGTGAAGTAATTAGGAGGAGTATGTTTCCTACAGAGTTTGAATTTACATTGCCAAAAGGGTATCTAGACTCTGAAGGCAACCTCCACCGCAAAGGTGTAATGCGGTTATCAACGGCGATAGACGAGATTGCACCCTTGCGTGACCCACGCGTTAAAGCTAATCCCGTTTATGCCACAATTATTATCTTGTCACGAGTGATTACCCACTTGGGTGCTTTATCAGAAGTGACCCCTGCAATCGTGGAAAACTTTTTTTCTCAAGATTTAAATTACCTCCAAGATTTTTACCGTCGAATCAATGGCTTGGAAGGCGAAACTTCCATACCGGAAGATACAGTAAATGCTCCCGAAGCAGTTCTTCATAATTGAATTGGGCATGGGACATGGGGCATGGGGCATGGGGCATTGGGAGTGGGGAGCAGGGAACAGGAGAGCAGAGAGCAAAGCCTCATTAATGGAGATAAAAGACTCATTAATGGAGCTAAAAGACTCATTAATGGAGCTAAAAGACTCATTAATAGAGCTAAAAGACTCATTAATGGAGCTAAAAGACTCATTAATGGAGCTAAAAGACTCATCCCCTATTCTCAATGCCCAATGCCCCATGCCCAATAATTAATGACCCTATTCTCAATACCCAATGCCCAATACTTCTCTACGAGAGGCTGCGCCAACGACTTCGCGGTAGTTGAGCGCAGTCGAAACTCAGTACAAGTGCCCAATGCCCAATGCCCAATGCCCAAATTAAATAACCTATGCGCCGTAAAAAGGATACTCTCTGCACAGAATTTGCCTTCACTCTTCCTAGAGGATTGAGTGATAGCGAACAACGAGTACATCGTCATGGGGTGATGCGTTTAGCCACCGCCAAAGATGAAATTTTGGTGCAACAAGAGCGCAAAGTTCAGGAAAATCCGGCTTACGGTGTCTTGGTAATGCTTGCAAGGGTTATCACTCGCTTGGGCAGTTTCAATTCTGTTAGCCCTGATTTACTTGAAGAACTACTCTTACATGACATTGCCTATCTCCGAGAATTTTACAATCGAATCAATCAACAAGGCAATGTACACATTCCGACACAATGTCCCCACTGCAATACTCAATTTTCAGTGGAGCTAGAACTAGCGGGGGAGTCGTAAGCTACCCCTCTGATACTTTATATGAGGAGGTAGCTTTTATTGCTTATCATTTCCACTGGTCACAAGATGATATTTTAAATTTAGAACACACTACCCGTCAGCGCTGGGTAGCAGAAATCAATAAAATTAACCAAAAATTAATATGAAAGTAAAAGTTAGCTACTCACCAAATCTAAGTGAAGTCAATGAAGTTGACCTGACCACAGAAACCCCAACGAGAGGAGAATGGCTAATAGGTCGTTCTCCTGATTCTGATTTACTCCTAGACAGCCCTGATATCAGTCGGGTACATGCTAAGTTTTTTGTTAAAAATGGAAATTACTACTTTTCTGACCTTGGCAGTAGAAATGGCTCAATATTTAATGGAAAACAAGTCGAAAAAGATCGACCATATTCTTTGAGTGATGGAGATGTTATTCGGATTGCAGATTATGTTTTGATTTTAGAAGCAGTTGCCCCCGCTTATGAGCAACCAGAGACAGTCTTTAGAATTATAGATCCTTCACTGTTTTCTCGGCCGCGATCGCCTGAAAATGTCAGCGCTGCCAATGTTGTTAATCCAGTCCCAGAGGTAGTTAGCGAAGTTCCACCGCCAATTAGTCAAGAAGTAGAAACACCTGAAATTAATGCTCCTTCCCCAGAAATCAGCGAAATTGAGAAAGTTGTTGCTACTCAATCTGATGATGTCATCCCAGTTGCTGAGATAATCACCCCTGAAAACATCATTCAGCCACCAGAAGCAGTTAGCGAAGTTCCACACGATGTTCGTAATGAAATTGTGGATTTGCGAACATTAGTTACACCAGAAGTCAGCGCCGATAGTGAGGAAGTCGAAGTTCCAGAAGTTAGCGAAGCCTCAGAAGTTTCTTTGACTGAACCTGATAACGCCATAGCTGCACCTGAAAACATCATTGAAACTCCTGAAGAGGAAAGTGTTCTTCCAGAAGCTAACCACGATGAGGCTGTAGATTTTGAAGCAGCATTGGCAACAGAATCTACTTTCGTACAACAGCGTAATATAAGTGCTATTCCAGAAACTACCTACAACGAAAATGCAGAGTTAGAGGCAGCATTAGAAGCAGAAGTTACCTTCGTACAGCCACGTGATATTTTCAACGAAGTTCCTGTACAAAGCGCCACTCCCGAAGCTACCTACAATGAAAATGCAGAGTTGCAGGCAGCACTAGCAGCAGAAGTTACCTCCGTCCAGCCGCGCGATATTTTCCACCCTGTATCTGAGGAGGAGAATAACATTCCCGAAGCGACTCACGATGAAGTAGTAGATTTGGATACGCCAGTCGTAGAAGAAGTCAGTGAAGTTGTTGAAAACGAAGAGATTCAGCCACAAGAAGCATTGAGCCAAGTTACACAGGATATAGATAAAGCGATAGATTGGGATACGTCAGTTACAGCAGCAGACAGCGCAGATGTTGACGAATTAGAACCTACTTCTGCGGTGGATGAAACAATAAGCGAAGTTTCTGAAGCATCAACTGCACCTGATGAAAACGTTGCGGAAGTTTTAAGCAATCAATATATTGATTTGAGCAATTCAAGTACTGAAGAAGCCAATGTACATGTTGATGATGTTGCTGCACAAGTAAGTGAAGTTTCTGACTCAGCTGATATTCTATCTTTGGAAACAAGAGAAAGTGGAGCGGCTGAGAGTATCAGTCAAACTATTGAAGAATTTCCTGAAGTAGAAGAAGATAATTTTGATGAAACTCCAGAAGAAACAAATGTTAGTGAGTCTCCTCAAGCAATCATTGAAAGGAATATAGTACTCATCGCTCATGAAAGCAAAAAATCAGAACTTGTTGAATTGGTTTCTGAACATCAGGAATTTTTCTCGCAGAGTTTTACAATTACCTGGCCATCTGTTAGTGAAGTTTTACACCAACAGGCAGGGATAACTATTAGTCAACAAACCCCCGCACCAACTTCTGGAGGATATCAAACAATTGCTTCATTGGTTGGAGCCGGAGAAATTGTAGCAGTTATTTTCCTGCGAGATTTGCTGCAACCTCAGCCTGGTCAAGCAAATGAAGAAGCATTGTTAAGATTATGCACTATTAATCAAGTTTTATTGGCTACTAATTTGTCAACAGCAGAGGCGATTGTGCATTATCTGAAACACATATAGCAATTCTCGATTAGTCACGAACAACAAACCAGATACTCGACTTATTAAATAAGTCGGGTATCTGATCCTATTGGTATTTGCAAGTAAAATATGATTACTATATTTTTTGAAAAGTTGCAAATTGCGTAGAATAATTTCAATATTAAAAACTAATCTAAAAATATACGTATATTTTAAAGTAAAACCTATTTCAAAAAATGGTTGTAAATTTTAAAAGTTTATTTAGACAGCCAGTTATTCTTTCAAGTGCGATCGCAACACTTCTGTTAATAGGAATTCAAAAACTGGGGGTTTTCGAGCCTCTAGAAATGAAAGTCTACGATCAAATGATGCAATTACGTGCCGACTCAGGCCCAGACACTCGTTTATTGATTGTCGCTTTAAGTGAAAAAGATATCCAAAAATGGAATTGGCCCCTGTCTAGCGAACTTCTAGACCGGCTGTTAGGCAAACTTGAAGAATATCAACCGCGAGTCATTGGTCTAGATATTTTTCGTGACTTACCAGTACCGCCTGGTCATGACAAACTACTGCAACGCCTACAACAGAGCGATATCATCATTCCTATTTGCAAACATTCTGGTTCTAACAATCCGGGAATAGCGCCCCCAAAAGGCGTTGAAGCAGAGCGAGTGGGATTTAATGATGTCGTAGAAGATACTGACGCTACAATTCGCCGCAATCTATTATTAGTAAGTGCAGAGGAATCCGATTCTTGTCAAAGTACCTATTCTTTTAGCTTACAACTAGCACTCAAATATTTAGAAGTCGGAGGCATTCAACCAGAATTTACCCCCAAAAAGGAACTACGACTACGTAATACTATATTTAAACCCCTGCAAAGTAGCGCTGGCGGCTATGAAAAAGCAGATACCAATGGCTACCAAATCCTGCTTAATTACCGTTCTGGTCATCAGGTTGCCCAGCAGGTAACTATTACAGAAGTACTTGCAAATCAAGTTAAACCAGATTTAGTTAAAGACCGCATCGTTTTGATTGGTTCAACAGCTAATAGTTTAAATGATATTTTTAATACGCCCTTTGCTAGTGGTAAGTCAGATGATTCTGGCAAAATGGCTGGAATTGAAATTCATGCCCACAGCGCTAGTCAAATTCTCAGTGCTGTTCTTAACAAACAGCCTCTATTTTGGTTTTTGCCTGAGTGGGGTAAAGTCTTTTGGATATGGGGATGGACTGTAGTTGGTGGGTTGCTAGTATGGCGGATTCAACATCCGCTAGGCTTAGTATTGGCAGCAGCAACAGCCCTGGCAGTATTATTTGGAGCCAATTTTGTCATTTTTACCCAAGCTGGATGGTTCCCAGTCATACCTCCGGCGTTGGGGCTAGTATTTACCGCCGGCAGCGTCCTTGCCTATAGTGCTTATCAAACTAAGCAAGAGCAAAAAGAAATTACCCAACGGGTTCAAGAACACCAACAATTAATTGTGGAATTGCAAGGTCTTTTACGGCAGCGTGGCAACGCCTCAAATGAAGCGCCAACGGTAATTGTTGATTCCATCGGGCAAGAAATTGCACTAGGCACGCTACTAAATAACCGCTACAAAATTACTCAGCCCTTGGGTTCTGGAGGATTTAGCAATACTTATTTAGCTGACGATATCCAGCGTCCTGGTAATCCGCAGTGTGTGGTTAAACAGTTGCGACCTCCTCGCCAAGATGCAGAATATTTAAATGTTGTCAGACGCCTATTCGACGCTGAAGCAGAAATTTTAGAAACTTTGGGTAAGCACCCACAAATTCCTCAACTCCTAGCTTTTTTTGAAGAAAATCGACAATTTTCATTAGTGCAAGAATTTGTTCGAGGACACGCTATGGATAAAGAGTTAACTGCTGGTAAGCAACTAAAACAAGCTGAAGTTGTGGAAATACTCAAAGAAGTTTTAAACGTGCTTGTTTTTGTTCATAGCTATGGCGTAATCCATCGAGATATCAAACCTAGCAACTTAATTAGGCGAGAATCAGATTGGCACATTGTTTTAATTGACTTTGGCGCTGTTAAGCAGATTCAACCTCAGCAGCAAGAAGCTCAAACAATTTCAATTGGCACTCCTAATTATGCACCTTCTGAACAAATGAGCGGGTTGCCAAAACTCAACAGCGATATTTATGCGTTGGGAATTATGGGAATACAAGGTTTAACTGGGGTAGAACCCAGAGAGTTTCGTAGAGACACAAATACTGGTGAAATAATTATCCAAAGTGTAGCTGATGCTAATCAACAGATTTGGCAACATTGGCGCGAATTAACTGACGCTACAGACGAGTTGGTTATGATTTTAAATAAAATGGTACATTTCGACTTCACTCAACGATATCAGTCAGCCGCAGAGGTGCTTAAAAATCTCGAAAGTCTTTAGTACTTTTTTCTCAACACTAAATTACTTAGAAAAAAGCCTGGTCACTCGCATGACCAAGCTCTTAACTATTTCAATCAATCATTGGAGGTAAAGTAGTGCGATGCGATCGCAAACCATTAGTTAACAGGTTATTCTAAATTAACCTTGACAACTTTGTTCTTTTCTTGCTCAGTTTTAGGCAATATTAGATTCAAGATACCATTTTTATAATCTGCCGTAACCTTAGTGTTTTGAACCCGAACTGATAGAGGAATTACGCGTTTAAATTTACCGTAATTAAACTCACTTCTAGTAACACCTTTTTCCTCTGTTTTTGTTTCAGACTTTCGCTCACCGCTAATGTGAACAGCGTTTTCTGTGACTTCCACATCCAGGTCTTTAGCTTCCAGCCCTGGCAGTTCTAGCTTCAGATGAATTGCATCTTCAGTTTCTTGGATTTCAGCAGCAGGAACATTGCTTAAGTCTCTGTCCAACAATACAGATGCTAATCCCGTGTCTTGAAATAAACTATTAATTATATCTTGTACAGTGTCAATTTGATTTGAAGTATTTAAACGAATTAGTGTCATAACTATTCCTCGCAGTAATTAGCTTTTATTTAATCAGTATTGCACTTCAATTCGTGCTTACATATTCATACTATGTAAAATTTAGCTTGATGTAAATTCGGTTATTAGCACTAATTTATTGATGATTACCGTCCTAAATTAGACATAAAAAATAGATTACGGTTTACTCTAATTTGTGTGTTCGGGAAACCGAATAGATAAGTTAGATTCAATCATCCTTAACTAATAAATCTGCTGTTGAAGGGGATAGTGCAGAAATACGATGCCTCAGTTGGGCTATGCCTACAACTGAGTAACAAGGCTGCAAAAATCAATACAGTTCAGTTAAGCAAAGCGCAACCCAACAAAGCCCAGGAAATGTTGGGTTTCGTTCCTCAACCAACCTACACAGTTTAAGACTTTTGGCGCTAACCCAAGCGTATTGCTGCATAAATTTTTAGATAACCTCAGTTAAATATATATCTGTTCAAGTTTTTCCTGAACTTAACTCTCAATTTATCAACCAACACAGCATCAATAATGAAACTCTTTCCCTTGCTAAATTTTGCGCAAATTCTTAATCCTAGTACAACACGGCGGAAATAAACCACCCCTTCGGGAAGCTACGCACAGCGTCTCGTAAGAGTTGGACGCAAAAGACGCAAAGATAAGAAAGAAGTCCTTAAGCCAAGCGTATTGGGGTCTTAGCAACTTTGAATGAACCGTAGGATGCGCTCGATTAAATCACCCGAATGGGTGAGGAGAAAATCAACCGTTCAGGTGAACTGGGTGCAGGAAGTTAAGACAGATAAAAAATAAGACTCTATTACTCAATAACATTAATTGCACTTTACTATAACTAAGGATAATCCTATGAAACTCTCTATCTTGATCGATTCTGTACTCATTGTTACTTCTATTGCTTTATTGCCTGGAATAGGTAGCACTCAAATAGCTACTAGCAATAGTGGCGAACCTATAACTGTCAATTCTAACAATTTCTCTACTCATTCTACTAATGTTAGCTACCTAAAGCCTTTTGATGCTGCATTTATAGCTTCTCAAGGTAATCTGAAAACACAGGGTATTCCTAGCGGTAGCGCTTTGGTATTGAGATACCAAACAGGAAATGTAACTGGACCAAATGTGATTAAGGCCGCTGTCAACGCTAAAAATTTACCACCACAAGCTTTGAATGATAAAGGTTATCTAAACGCTGTCGAGTCGCACCTGACATCAGACGACAGTACTAATAATTTATCTTACTAAGTACAGACTTGCGGAGATTCGTAATGGATTTATGAAATGCTGTACTATCATCTGATTGCTTTGACAAGAAAATGCGTAACCGAGCAGGAAAAGCTGCTGTCTCCCCCTAATTACCATCTCATTCGCAAAAATTACTTTGACCCCTCCAACACCTTGGAGGGGTTTTTAGTTGATGCTACGGTTGCTACTTGCTCTAGCGTCTCCCATGCACAGTAGCACTGAAATGCTTTCTGCTCCCACAACGGCGTGACTCATCACACTTTTAGAAAAAAGGGACGGGTCATAAATTATTTACTGTTCTATCAAATTAACGTTGTTAAGTTACTCAGCAGGTGTAGTTTTCACCTCCAGGCTGTGTTAGATATTGTAACGCGAAACAGGAGTATAGATACGTTGCTAAAGCTTTCTCCCGAATCTCCTTTATTTATTGTATTAATCATTATTAGTTTTCTAGTAGTAACTTTGTCAACTTGGTTATCATCTAAACCATTCGTTTTAAAACCATTTGGAGTTAATGATATTGTCCAGTTACTCACATTACAATTATTTATTTCTTTATTGCTAGAGCGTTCTTTAGAAGTTTTTATAACTACTTGGCGTGGCCCATTCGTTGAACAACTAGATATTAGTATTCAGCAAGAAAAGGCTCTAATTTCTGAGAAAATAAAATTTATGGAAGGACAACAGCAACAGTTTCCTTCTTTGGAATCTAATCAAATCAGTGGACTTCCACCAGAAGGAATGAGTTTAGAACAGCAAATCATCCAAAATTTTACACAGAATCAACAAGATTCATTAAAAATTTTCCAGCCACAAATGGATGATATAAATGAAAAAGAGCGCCAAAGAACAGCCTATAAATCTGATACACGGACAATTGCTCTATGGACATCCCTTTTATTCGGTCTTTTAATGAGTGCAATAGGTGTTCGCTCAATTGAACCACTTGTAGTTATTGATTTAGATAATCCCATACAAATAGTTATTTTCCGTTGTTTAGATGCACTGCTGACAGGAGGTTTAATTGCAGGAGGTAGCGAGGGAATTCATAAGCTCATAAAAGTTTTTATCGACTTTATGGAAGCTACATCTAAACAAATCAAAAATCAGGGGTCGTCTTGATTAAACTAGGAATACGGGATAATATTACCAAAATTATGGTAATGAAAGTAATATCTATTCTAAATATAAAGTACCATCTTCCCATAAATAATCTTTAATTTTTACAAAATTTTTATTTAAGTTTTTTAATAAATCTGTTTTAGATGAAACCTGAACTCCTTCCAGTTTTGGACAGGGGTGTTTTTTCCCGATAACCAATCTCGTAGTCAGCGGCTCGTTGCAATAAAGTTAAGATTTGCTCCTTAATATCTTTGACTAATTCAATAAACTCATAACGCGCCAGAGTGCCATCTCTAACTCGATGCCATAACTCAAATAATTTCTCCTGCTGTTTAATCAGCGCAATCCCTAATCCTGCAAAGACTCCAGAACGTTCTGAGATTTTGATAAATTCCCGTCGTAGATGCGCCCAACATAATTGCCGACGTTCCAGTTCTACCCAGTTGTATGCACCGTGACGGTCGGAATTTAAAATCCCCCCAAAGTTTTCACCCAACAAGTTTTCAGCCGCTTGGGTGCAACGAGTTAGGGCAATTTCAAAAAATGTGACTAGGGGGAGCCACTGCGTTGGGCGGCTTTGCCGACTTGAAGCATGTGGCGTTGTGACAGCAACCCATAGCCAAGCCTTTCTTTGTTGGGGATTACAACCGTCGAGATTAGCTTGATTAAAGCTCGTTTCATCTGCTCCTACAACCTTTGAGCAATGGATGTATTGTTTTGCTTCATCCACACAAGTCGTAACTGCATCGCTAGCTTCAAACCTGAGTTTGTTTACGGTTCCCAGTGATATTGCTATCCCAAACACTTCTTGCATTGCACTTTGTACCATCCTTTGACTATTGCGATACACTCCACTCAGCAATGCGACAAGTGCTACTACTCTTACTCCATAACCACTTGTGACTTCACACTACCAGATTCTGGTTGCAGTTTTTTACGATCGCCCTGCTACCCCCTGAACGCTTACCGCGCACTTGGCAAAAAACTAGTCTGATTACCTAAAATTTTTCCTTAGCAGCTAACATCTGTAAAATCTTTTCTACATGATCCAACTCTCCAACGATTCGCCGAATTGGGTGAGGCCAAACCTTGACAAGGGTAGGAGTTGCAGAAACCTGATTTAGTTCTGCTTGTTCTGGATGACTTAAAACATCAATCACCTTCAGAGTATAAGGATGTCCGAGCGATCGCTCTAACAATTCGTGTAAATTTTGCAGAATGCGTTCAGTAGAACTGCTATGTCCGGCAACAAACAACCGGAGAACATAGCCTTGGGTAATGGCTTCTTTTTTTTGTACAATTACTGGTTGGTGATATTTTGGCACAGGTTCAGAAAGGTCTAGACGGACAATTAAATCGTGATCTTCCCAAAGCTGCCCAAATGATGAACGATAGGTTGTTAACACCATGCGATCGCACAATCCTTCTTGCCAAGGAGCTGCTTGCCATACTAATTCCCCTGTGCCAAAAACAGCATTAAGCAAAGTTTGGTGTCTAATTACAGCCGGATAAGCTTCAGCAAAAGTTCGCACTTGTTGAGTGCGCGGATCTAACCAATTGTCAATAGTTGCAGTATAACAAGGCACTAAAAAGTGCGGTGGCTCTGGTAAATCTAGAATTTCTTGCAAAGCCGAGCACAAATGCAAATGCCATCGACCTTGCTTGCTAGGGTCGATGCAGTAAATTAAATCTCCTCCAGGCGTAAATAGCGCAATGCCTTTAAACAGCTGGGGTGTAGATAGTTTGTTTGTTGTCAAGTTATTCACAGAGGTTAGGTTAGGGAACTAAAAGTAAAAATTCTCTCTTTTACCTTTTACCTTAGCTATAACCTCAACCAGGATCGCAAAGATATTTGAGATTGGGGAGCAGGGGAGAAGAGTTTTCCCCTCTGCCCCGCACACCCTGCTCCTCTGCCTCTTCTCCATCCCCAATCCCAATCCTAAACTCGACCTCGGAGAAACTGTGCCATTTCGTTAGGAGTTGGTGACATTTCCAAAGCAGTTTCTTCAGTGATTCGTCCGTCTTGATAGAGATTGAGCAATGACTGATTCATCGTAATCATGCCGTCAAAGCCGGCTTGTTTCATCAGCTCGCCAATTTCATCATACTTACCGTCTTTGATCCATTCTTTAATCGCCTCAGTATTGATCAGCACATCGTGGAAAGCAGCCCGCTTACCGTCAGTTGTGCGACACAAGCCTTGAGCAATTACTGCGACTAAAGACTCAGAAATCGCTACCCGCATTGCATCCTGTTCTTCACCAGAATAGAGGTTAAGAATCCGCTCAATGGTTTTGACCGCGCTATTGGTGTGCAGGGTTCCCATGACTAAGTGACCAGTCTGAGCGGCTTTTAAGGCGGTGTTAACTGTTTCCTTGTCCCGCATTTCCCCTACCAGAATCAAATCTGGGTCTTCCCGCAAAGCTGCTTTCAAAGCGTTGTCAAATTTCCGGGTATGCATTCCCACTTCCCGCTGTTTGACTAAAGACTTGCGGCTTTGATGGACAAATTCTATCGGGTCTTCAATGGTGATGATATGTTTGGCCATTTCCTTATTGATGTAGTCAATCATCGCTGCCATTGTGGTGGACTTACCAGAACCAGTGGGTCCCGTCACCAAAATTAAACCTTTATGGTGATGACAAATATCCCGAAAAATCGGAGGTAATCTCAACTGTTCCATAGTTAAGATTTTTAGCGGAATCAACCGCAACACCATTGCAGGCCCTTTAAGGGAGCCAAAAACATTAATCCGCACGCGAGCAAATTCGTATTGAGTTGCTCCGTCAAATTCTAAGGATTCTTCAAAGCGCTGAATTTCTCCCTCACTCATTACCTCCCGCAACCAACTCATAAAAGTTTCTTTATCTGTTTCTGGATAATCTCCTGATTGAATTTCTCCTCGGCTGCGGAAGCGGGGTGATTCTCCTACACCCAAGTGCAAGTCAGAATATCCCTGATCGTAAGCTTCTCTGATTAACTTCTCTAAAGTGACTTCTGGACTGCTGTTTTGAGGGCGAACTGAATTAGGTATTGGCGGTGGACTACCTGGACGATGACCTGCAACAGGTGGATTAGTGCCCCTATCCATTGACATATCGAGTGTTTGTGTCATCTGCCGCTGCGTACTAAAGGTTGGCGTTGGCGGTGGTGGCGGTGGCAAATTACGTACGGCAGCAGAGTTAGAATTTAATGGAGATTGTGATTCTGTCATATATCTTCACATTTGGCAGTTAATAAAGTTGAATTAACGAGAAGTAAAGTCACTTGCTTTGATGACTTTTGGAGAATGCTTGTCTACAAGCCTTAGCGGTGATAGAAAGCGATTGAAACTCTAGAACCACGGTCAATCTATTTCATCCACCTCAATTGGTATCTTTTATTTCCTAAGATTTGACTACTCAGAATATTTAGATAGATTATTTAACCTATCTAAACTGGTTTAACACACGTAAGGAGTCAAAACGCCTCAGTAAATACACATTGGTTAAGAAGTATTTTTTAATGCTTTTATTTCAAGGTAAATATTCTCATAACTTAGATGAGAAATTTATCTCAGGCATGGGCACGAATTGCTAGCAATTAACAGTACAAATACTAGGCAGTTCATTTATTCAGCCCGTCTAGGAATTATGAGAAAGACTACTAGTTTTTATAAGAAATGTTAAGTTGAAGAGGAGTAATATCGTGGGGATCAAAGTTAAAAGCTCGTACCTTTTAGGTTATATACCTGAAGGTAGATGCAGTAAACAAGTTTTTTTAATAGATAGAAAGTTGAGTTTATATTCATAATTACGAAAAATTAACTGTAAACTTTAGTAAACAAATGCTCATTTTCTCAATTAGTTTTTATATACTGAATTTCACTGAAGAACAATTCAGTTTACTCGTGAAAAGCGAGAAATGACTGAAATTAAAATTTGTTGTGTATTTTGGGAGGAAAAGTCATGGTTTCTGCTCAAAGCTCTAATCAAGGAAAGACCTACTCCTTGTTGATGATTAAAAGCTTTTTAATATGGACTTTTACATTAGCAGTATGTTTGTTGGTTGTGGGTTTTCCACTAGTTGTCTTGATGGCTACGGTCGGATGTCTGTTGTCGATTATCTTGCAATCTGTGATGCCTGTTAGTGCGGTTTTGCTTGTAGCAGGCGCTCTAATAATGTTTAATGTCATGGCAGTTGTATTGGCTGCGGGTGTGCTAACTGTTAAGGGAGTTCATCCTAGTGAAGTTAAATGGTTAAGCTGGCTGCATGGAGAGGCAGACCAAATGCAGGCTACTGTTTACGCTGCTTGCCCTCTAACTTGTGAGATTAAATAGTTATTACAGGTTAATTAGACAAACAGTGCGTCTGCCCGGTTAAGCCGGGTTTTTTCATGGGTTTTATAATGTGAACTTTTAAATAGTCATTACAGGTTAATTAGACAAACAGTGCGTCTGCCCGGTTAAGCCGGGTTTTTTTATATCTTGTGTGATTTATCCATTAATATTTATGGTTTATGTAAGGATTGACCGCCGACTATTGACCATAGACCATTGACTATAGAGGATTGACTATAGATGGCAAATTACAGTTGACTAATGACTAATCAAAAACGCGTTTGCATTATCTTAGGTACTCGCCCGGAAGCGATTAAACTCGCTCCAGTTATTCAGGTTTTCCAGAAGTCTTCAAAATTTCAGTTGCAAGTAATTCTAACTGGACAGCATCGGGAGATGGTTGAGCAAGTTATGCAACTGTTTAATATCAAGGCTGATTATAACTTGGAAATTATGCAGGTTCAGCAATCTCTAAATGACATTACTTGCCGTAGTTTACAAGGATTAGAGGCATTATTCAAGGCGGAAAAGCCAGATTTCGTAATTGTGCAGGGAGATACTACCACTGCTTTTGCCGCAGCTTTGGCAGCTTTTTATCAAAAAATTCCTATTGGTCATGTAGAAGCAGGGTTAAGAACTGATGATATCTTCAATCCTTACCCAGAAGAGGCTAATAGGCGGTTGATTTCTCAAATTACTCAGTTGCACTTTGCGCCGACTCCTTGGGCTGTGGAAAATTTGCATCGTTCTGGTGTTTTGGGTGAAATTCACATGACGGGTAACACTGTAATTGATGCATTGTTAAATGTCGCTGCAACCCAAGTAGTTTGCGATGTCCCAGGCTTAGACTGGGAATCATATCGGGTTTTGTTAGCAACAGTTCATCGTCGGGAGAATTGGGGAGAACCTCTGTTAGCGATCGCTCAGGGCTTTTTACAAATCTTAGACAAGTTTCCTGATACAGCTTTGCTCTTACCATTGCATCGCAATCCGACAGTGCGAGTCCCGTTGCAGGAACTTTTAGGGAATCATCCCCGAATTTTCTTGACAGATCCTCTAGATTATGGCGAATTGGTTGCAGCAATTGGACGATCGCATCTTTTGCTCACTGACTCTGGTGGCTTGCAAGAAGAAGCCCCTAGCTTGGGAAAACCAGTACTAGTTTTGAGAGATACCACCGAAAGACCAGAGGCTGTTGTAGCTGGTACAGCCAAACTTGTCGGCACTACGACTGAGAACATTTTTGCAGCCGCTGCTGAGTTACTCAGTGACTCAGATGCTTATGAAGCGATGGCAAACGCAATCAATCCCTTTGGGGATGGTCATGCAGCAGAGCGCATTTTGCAGATTGTCCAAAATTACATTTATGGGTAAAAAAGTTCGTAGTAAGGACTTTAGTCCTTATTTCTCAAGCACTAAAGTGCTTACTACAAACCCTCAAAACTAGTTTGACAATATTTACCAAACCACGAGATTTTTTAAGGGTGGCTTCTGGCTAAATACCCAGAGCTGCTCGAGTTTCGGGGCCTACAACACCATCTACCAGTAGACCTTTACTTTCCTGAAAGCTTCGGACTCGGCTAACAGTTTCTTGACCGTAAATTCCATCAACCCTGAGATTACCTAAAGCTGTTTGCAGGTCTCTGACGAGCTGACCTTTAGAACCGGGGGTAAGAATCACTGAACCACCAACACCACCGGGTCTAGTTACAGGACGATTATTAGGTCTATCACCAATCCATCGCGCAAAAACGTATCTACCTGTAGAAAGTCTGGCAAAACCGTTTTCATATCGTTCAATGGCTGGAAGTGTTGCGCCATTTGGTACACAGTCCACATACGAGTAGTTGCTGCTTGGGCCAGAACGGACACGTAAACAACTGCCGTTAGTCTTTACATACGCAGCCGAACTCACTTGAATTTGGGTTACAGCAGCAAATAATACACCGACACCAGCTAAAGCTAACCAAGCCGAAGATTTAAGCAGTTTTTTCCAATTGAATTGAGGTTGAGGAAGATGATACTTAATGTTTCCAGATGCTTCTTCTTGAGCAATAAACATCTGGGAATAAGCAAGATATTCCATAATGCACTCCTTGATATAAAAAAATGAGTACTCGCAGAGAATTACTTGATCGTTCTCTGTATTTATTCTTAGTATATTTTATATCACTGTGTTTTAAAAATTTTTTATTGATAGCGAAATTAAGAAAAAATAAAATTAGTCAAAACATTCGTCAAAAATGCGATGTCTAAGACAGGTTAGCTCGTCGTAGACATCGCATTTTGAAAATAAATAAAATTTAGTTAAAGTATTGTTGCTTAGTGGCTTGTCTTTTATTGCATCTAAATATGTCAAACGTATTGTTCGGTTCTAGTTAAAGTAGCAACCATAGAAGTTAACTCTTCTAAGTCTATCGGCTTGCGTTGGTGTACATCATAACCTACTGATAATGCACGTTTACGATCGTCCTCGAAAATAGATGCCGTCAGAGCGATCGCTGGAATCTTTCTACCCCGCTTTGCTTCCAAATTTCTGACTTTCAAGAGCAGTGAGTAGCCATCTTCATCGGGTAAGCAAATGTCACTAATTAGGATGTCTGGTTTAAAAGATGACATTATTTTTAGAGCCTCGTCTGCTGAAGCCGCTGCAATCACCTCTGCTCCCTCTAATTCAAAGAGGAAGTGCGATTCGTTGATTAGTGAATCACGGTAATCAGTCCGGAAATAACTAATCC
>NZ_JABXKO010000048.1:0-17450 GCF_017114965.1 Nostoc sp. JL31 | reverse complement strand
AGTTTACTTTGACGCATTCATTGACCTTGCTACAATTCATATCTGGATTAACAAACTATTATTAGTGGGATAGGTTCATCAAAATCTATTAATGAAATAAATCCCATAATCACGAAGACGCGATAAATCGCGTCTTTTGCCTTCACCGAACAACATTGCGAGCTTCACAAATGAAGCTCCGAGGTTCATCAACGAAGCTCAAAGGTTCACGAATGAAGCTCCGAGGTTCATTAACGGAGTTCAAAGACTCATTCACGAAGCTCTGAGGTTCATTAACGAAGCTCAAAGGTTCACGAATGAAGCTCTGAGGTTCATCAACGAAGCTCAAAGGTTCATTAATGGAGTTCAAAAACTCATTCACGAGTATAAAAGACTCGTCCGCAAGTATAAAAGACTCGCTCACGAGTATCAAAGACTCATTACAGCAGTTTTCATTTACTTAAATCACACTCTCGCGTTCTTCTCTGCGCCTCTGCGTGAGACAAAAATATTTCAGTAATTACGAATTACGAATTACCCTATCAAGACTTGCACTCACACTTTCAGCATCCGGTGACTTCAATCGCTGCAAAATCTCTAAAGCTGGTTGCAAATAGGATATCGCTTTAGTATATTCACCCTGTTTTTCTGCCAAATGCCCTAACCCCCACAGAGCCATTGCTTTCGTTTGGACATCACCAATGCGTTCTGTTATTTCCAAAGACTGATTGTAGAGTGCGATCGCTTCATCCACTTCTCCTTTGTTGGCGTAGATACGTCCCAGTTCGTGCAACGTGGCCGCTTTCGTTTGGACATCACCAATGCGTTCTGTTATTTCCAAAGACTGATTGTAGAGTGCGATCGCTTCATCCACTTCTCCTTTGTTGGCGTAGATACGTCCCAGTTCGTGCAACGTGGCCGCTTTCGTTTGGACATCACCAATGCGTTCTGTTATTTCCAAAGACTGATTGTAGAGTGCGATCGCTTCATCCACTTCTCCTTTGTTGGCGTAGATACGTCCCAGTTCGTGCAACGTGGCCGCTTGCCCTTGGACATTACCAATACGTTCAGTTATTTCCAAAGACTGATTGCAGAGTGCGATCGCTTCATCCATATCCCCTTTGTTGGCGTAGATACCTGCTAGTGCATGCAGAACGCTGCCTTTTATTCCTGCTAAATTTTCATCTTCTTCAGTTAACTTCAAAGCTTTTTGCAAAAAATCTTCTGCTTTTTCTGCCTCGCCAATACTCCTATAAGCTACCCCTAACTCTTTCAAAATATTAATGCGGGTACGTACATTAGTTGATTCTTCCATAAGCAAGCGCTCAAGTAAATCAATCCGCTCTTGCCTTTCTGGTAAATCTAAACTTCCTAATATTCTCTCAGACTGAATAGTTTTTTCAATAGCCAAGTCTTGAGTAGACTGGACAGTTTGAAAATAAAATACTCCTTTTCTCCATGCCCAAAAATCTGGGGCATATTTTGCCAAACGTGTTAGAGCATGATCTGGCAGAAATATCAGTATAGGGTGAGGAACACTATTAGTAAAAGCGTCTCGGACAAAGTTCAAGTCTTGCAGTACAGGTGGATATTCTCCAGATAAACCAATAGACTTTTCTAAACCGATAACAATTAATACTAGTTTTTTATCTGGTTCTAAATGAATTTCTTTTAAATCATGAATAATCTCATCCCTTAAAAAACGCAAATTAGGAGCAGCAAAATTGAAAATTTCAAATTGAATATCATGACATCGAGGATGGTTGTCGAGGATTTCAATTAAAGTAGTTCTATCTTGTTCAAAGTTAACCGCAACGAACCCAATCGTTAACTGAGTGTCAGCAAAGTCAATAAAGGTTAACAGTTCCGCTAATGACTGCTGATTTCTTTGCAAAAAAGTTTCTTTTTCTAAATTTAAATCATGGGTTACTCGTAGCTGATTTGAGTGCTTCTTGGAAAGCATGGATTTGCCTCACAACTGGATTAACATAATTCCAGCGATTTTTGCCGTTGTACTCAAAAACCCAAAGACTGAACAGCATTAACCTGCCGATTTCATCTTTAGAAACATCCTTATTTACACATACCGCAGCCAACGCCGAATAGTATTCTGTTGATATACTCCGCTCAAAATTAAACTGTTCTTGCTTAATTGCATAAATGATATCATCGGCAGTAACTTTTTCGTGATCGCGAGTTGCTGCTGTAATAAATGCTTTTGATGCTATTTGCATCAATTGACGGATGTGACCGCCGCTTGCTTTGGCTAAATCTACCAATAGTTGACGCGATTCAAACACTGCGTCTACTTCAACTCTTTGTTCAATTAAACTCGTAATTGCTGTTATACCATCATCATTATGATCTAGATCGGTTTTGTCTTGTTCAAACTCATATATGTTGACCATCGGCACAATATTGGGTGTGTCGAAGGTATTAGCCAAATTATTTTCAGAATAGACTATAGAAATTGGCGCTGTATAGATAATCGTACAATGTAGGCTTTGTAATTGAAAGGCGTAATCGCAAAATAAGTGTTTAGCTACATTTGGAGGCACTCTGTCTAAATTATCAAAAATAATTAAAAATCCTTTTTCATATTCAGGATATTTTGATTTAAGCTTGACAAAAGCATCACCTAGCAACAAATTTATATCTGCTTGTAAACGACCAATATCTTTTTGTAAATTCTGACGAACCGTCTTTCTTTGTTTGTCAGCACCTTTAATTTGAGCCTGTATTTTACCCAATAGCTTTGAAAGAAAGGGAATTTTTATTCCTGCTTCTGCCTCAGCACCGATACTTACTGATCTTTCAACTGTTTGTTCCGTTTCTTGAGTAATCTCTTTAAACCAAGACTCAAAATTATTTAAAAGTTTGGCATCAAAATTTAATCCCGATGTGTATAAGACATCAGCAACTTTTTTAATAATTACCAAATATAAATCTGTGTATTCTGCGTCTAATATATCTAGTTCAGCGTCGGCTTCTATATAAATAACCTTATATTGAGATTCCCATTCCTGCTGAATCTTCCTTAATTCTGTACTTTTACCGCATCCCCGATGTCCAGTAAATAGAAGACTACAAAATTCTGCTGGTTCAAGAAAATCTAAGCGTTTTTTAACAGTATTAATTGCCTCTGTCTTGCGAACTTTTGATAAATCAACATAATAACGTTCGATATCTCTATTACTAACTAGAGGAGCTACATCACAAACACGAAAAGCAGCTTTGAGGGTATTAGCACGATTAGCAGGTAGGGAACTCATCAGATATTATTTATATGAATAATTTATGTATGCATATTTTACAGCACTGGAATCTTAAAGCTTCTTAGCGTTTGAGGGTATTAGCACGATTAGCAGGTAGGGAACTCATCAGATATTATTTATATGAATAATTTATGTATGCATATTTTACAGCACTGGAATCTTAAAGCTTCTTAGCGTTAGAGAACTTTTAGGAATTACTGGCGCTCAACCAAGAGTATTGAAGTGGTAGGATGTTCAAGAATACCTGGCGCTAAATTACCAACAGAATTGTATAATGTCTCTTGCTCCTTGGCGAGGTGCGATCGCTCATGCACTCCATCGCAACCGCAGCCTTGTTTATGCCCGTTACCTGCAATTGGCAACAGTACAGGCAAACGGTCGCCCCGCTAATCGTACCCTAGTCTTTCGCGGCTTTCTGGAAGATACAAACCAGCTAAAATTTATCACCGATAACCGTAGCGCCAAAGCCGATCAGATACAGCAACAACCTTGGGCAGAAATTTGCTGGTACTTCCCCAATACACGAGAACAATTCCGCATCACTGGCTGTTTGACTCTGGTAAGCGGTGATGATTCTGATCGGGATCTACAACCAGCAAGGATCGCAATGTGGCAAGAATTAAGTGATGCGGCGCGTTTACAGTTTGCTTGGCCGCATCCTGGAAAACTCAGAGTTGAAAACCCAGAAGCTTTTGCACCACCAGCACCCGAACCCGTGCAGCCAGTGCCTAATTTTTGTTTACTGCTACTCGATCCGGTGCAGGTAGATCACTTAGAATTACGTGGCGAACCACAAAATCGATGTCTTTACCACCGTAACGATCAGCAAGAGTGGTCTAGCCAAGCGATTAATCCTTAAATATTGGAATAGAGACGCGATTAATTGCGTCTCTACAGGAGTTAGGAGTTGGAAACTGCAAACCTGCATTTATGATTTTTATTCCTCACTCCTGACTCTTAACTTCTCACTTTTTAAATGCCAGCACCATCTAGAAATTCCTGGATAGTCTTATCCTTGAGGTTACACCAGCGACTATCGTGGATTAGCTCATCCTCTTTCGCTGCTAAACAACCCACTAAAACAGGAGTTTTTTCTGAAGAATTGGTGCGCTGAAGAGTTTTTATTTGTTCTTCCAACGCCTCAATGCGGTCTACTAAAGCACGAATTACTTGAGCTTCTGAATCTGGTAAGTTATTGTGTTCAAGAGGTGAAACCCTAACTCCAGAACGATACATAATGCGCCCAGGCACACCTACCACAGTACAGTCTGAAGGCACATCTCTTAAAACAACAGAACCAGCACCAATACGGACATTATTGCCAATTTGGATATTGCCCAGTACCTTCGCTCCAGCTCCGACTACGACATTTTCACCCACAGTAGGATGGCGCTTACCACATTCTTTACCAGTACCCCCAAGGGTGACACCTTGATAAATTAGAGCATAGTCTCCCACGATCGCAGTTTCACCAATTACTACACCCATCCCGTGGTCAATAAACACACTTTGCCCAATTGTTGCACCAGGGTGGATTTCAATTCCAGTCAAAAACCGAGCCAAGTGAGAAATCAGGCGCGGAATAAAGGGAAGACCAACACTATACAGCCAGTGAGCCAGCCTATGGAATAACAGGGCTTGCAAACCAGGGTAACAAAATAAAACTTCCAACCAGTTACGGGCAGCTGGGTCACGTTCAAATATGATACGAAAGTCAGCACGCAGTATAGATAGCACGAGATAGCACCCTCGGAAAGCACAACAAGCTACTCTCCCATATTATCCTCTCAGGTGTTACACCTAAAAATTGGGAATGGGGCATTGGGCATTGGGCATGGAGAAGAGACAAAGGAGACAAGGAAGAAGGGGGAGACAAAGGAGAGATTTTCAATATATTCCTGCTTGTCCCCCTTGTCCCCCTCATCTCCACATTCTCTACTCCCCAATTCACTGCTGCTCCACTTTCAGAGTATAATCACGCTTGACTCCAGGATTAAATGTACCTACCCAAATCCGATAGTTGCCCTTTTTCCAGTTGCGATCGCTAACACTAGCATCTTTACTTTTACCAGTATCATCGCCGCAACGAATTGTTGTTTTATCTGGGCCTTGGATGATTAAAGTGGTGTCGTTGTTGTTGCTATCAACTTGGATTGTTAGCTGGGAAAAGTCTTTTTCCAAAACCATAATGTGATCTGGTTGGGGATCGGCAAAGCCAATACAGGCTTTTTGATCGCGATCGCGGTTACTGATAGCAGACAAAGAGTAAGAACCACCTGTAAAACCCTGCACTGTTCCTTGTGCTGAATCAAAGTTTGTTGATAAATGCAAAGTGTCAAAGTTCGCTGTCTGTGCTATTGCAGGGGTAGCTGTGATGGCAGTAAGTATAGCCAACAGCCAACTGCTTCTAAACTGAAGTCGGGGGCGACGGTATTTCATAGTAGCCCTCCAACAGGCTTTTAAATTAGTGATGATATATACATATTCTAGTGAAAAAAATCCAGTGAAATTTCAGTTGGGTGTGCCACATTCAAATGTGCCACAGTTAATGTTTTGGAAACTGGACAGCTAATTGCTAGGTTATTTCTCGATCTAGACAGCAGCTACAATTCCCCAAGTGATGATTTAGATGTGATTACCTCTGCTGGACGCAGGATTTTCTCTTTTAAAGAAAACCCTCGACGAACTATTTTAGTAATTGTTTGGTCTGGTATATCATTTCTGATTTCGCGATCAACAACACGGCACAAATTGAAATCTGGTTGCTTACTTTGCAGTTCTATAGGTAAAACTTGGCGCTTTTTTAGTACACTAAGAAACTTACGATTAACTGCTCCTACAGACTTGGGTAAACGCTGGAGAAATTCTGGGTTGGGGTCGGCGTTGTTTTCCAGATAGTCCAGCAATGCTTCTAGTGCGTCAGAAATTTCTAGCAATTCTAAAAATAAATCTTCTGTGTCTGCTGCGGTTTGGGTTTGCTGTTCTCGCAAGGACTGTTGTAGTAGAACTTTTTCTTTTTGGAGATTGCCAAATTCTTGTTTAAGCCAGTCGCGCTTCTCTTGGCTGAGAATCAAATTAGACATGTGAAACCTCTTTTGATAACATCAGTAAAGTATTAGTTGCCCAACTTTGCACTTGCGGATGGGTATGGCTAGTCAAAAGCTGACAAAGTGCAATCGCTCTTTTTAAGTTTCCACTCATCTGATAGGCTCTGACTAGCCATATTTGGACTTGAATGTAATCTTTGCTGTTGTGGTCTGTACAACCTTGGCAGTAGTCTTCGAGGTGTTTTATCGCTTTGGGGTAAAGTCCCTCTTTACAAGCTGTAATGCCCTCAATGAATAGTTCTGATAAGTTTATAGGCAAAGGCTCTCGCTCTAGGCGTTCTTCTTCTGCTGATTGAGCGATCGCTTGCTCTAATGCATCGAATTCTGACAATAAGACCAGTGTAGGTGCTGGTTGAAGCAAAGGCGATAAATCGCTATATTTGAAGTTTTTAATAGTGGGTAGTATGGGACGCAAATAGTCGCCTATAATACGTTCCTCTGGTTTCAGTAAGCTTTTTTGAGCTTTAGCAATGATATCCACAGGATGCTTTTTTTGCTTCATTGCCACCGCTACAGCTTTTGCAATTTCAGCTTTTGATGCTGCTGGGGATACACCCAGAATGTCATAAGGATTATATTCCATTAGATACCTTTAATTAACGAATCTTTAGACTGTGATAAATTTCTTGAAAAGCAGGTTCATCTGGACAAAGTTCATAAGCCCAGCGACCTAATTGCTGAATCAAATCAAAAGATAAATCGCGGTTTTGAATACCTTTAAGCAAGGTTTTAATAAAAAAGTCAGCTACATAATGACGAATAGAGTTATGTTGTGAGTATTTGGCACGATGAATGGCTTCATCAAAGCGATCACATTTCATCAGATTTTCAATATCCTTCAGTTCTTGGCTAAATCTATAAACTTCTTGGACATTTGGATCATCTGGACAGAGTTCATAAGCCCAATAGCCTAATTGATAAATATCTTCAAATCCTAAATCCCGATTTTGGAAACCTTTGATTAATATTTTTACACAAATATCTGACACAATATTACGTAGACGTTGGTGCTGGGATTCTTTAGCACATTGAACAGCTTCTTCAAATTTATTCTTTTTTAGTAAATTGTCAATTAATTCTAATTCTTGGTTAAATTTAATTCTCTCGATTAGGTCAATTACAATAGGATTTTGATTGTCAATTCCTTTAATTTTTTGTAGTTCTCTCAGCGCTATTTCTGATGAAATTTGTTCATTAGCAATTTGTTCGCGTATTTGTTCCGCCTTATACTCAGCTAGATAACTTCTAGCATCTCGACTTTCTAAAAGGTCGTACCAAAACTGGGCAAACTCTAAATGCTCTTGAAATTCTGATATTATTTGACGTTGCAATCCACAAAGTCTGTCTATTTCTTGTTGCCAATCTTTACTAGCTTTAATTTCTGGCTTTGCTTGCTTCAGAGAAATAATTGCCTTTTGCCATTTTTGCTGCTGTAGTTGATAGCAACCTTCATGGTAAGCGACAAATTTCTGAGCAAATGTTGCGATATCAGACTTATCTGTAGTTGAGGGTTTAAGTTGAATTGCTCTTTGATAATCTCCTTCTAAACAAGCAGCAACAGCCAATCCCCAATTTGTATAAAGGGAATTTAAAATTTTTTGGTGAGCATTTATCCTACTGTTGTAACTACCTTGCCACTCAGGAAGGTATTGCTGATAACAACTAGGTGTAATAAATACATCTTTTATTTTCATTCCCCATTGTGATGGCTCACCCATAAGGTTTAGAGATACTAATTCTAATCTATACCAATCGCGTAAATTAAAATATTCAAGAATATTTTTATCTTTCCAAGTATCTATTAATGCTGCTATCCGGCGTTTTAGTTCTAAAGAGACTGAGGAAAAATCTACAGGTTTATTTTCTAACCAAGGCACATCTTGAAGGCTTGGATCTTCAGTTATATTTGCCAGCGCTGTTGAAAATGAAATTATCACATTTAACAATTTTATAGGGTCAGTTTTAGCAAGATAATAACTTGCTATTGCCCAATTATGTAATGTGGTAATATTAGGCTGTACAATCCAGGCTTCTTCAGCTTTATCAGCAATAATTCTCCAATTTTTTTCTTGCCATACTTCAACTTCTAAACGTGGCTGAATATGTTCATTGAGATTTTTCTCGACTAACGGATCGGAACCAAATTTTTGGATAAATTCTGTACTTTCTGTTTTAGCATTCTGCCAATTTTCAGCCTTTACTAGCTGCTCTATATTCTGTAGTCTTAGCAGGCGTTGACGTTGTGAAAGGTTTTTGATAACCTCTCGTTGCTTGGCAATGTTAGTGGTAGTCAGCCCAAGCCATTCTTTATAAGCTACCTGTAAATCTTCTTGTTGGGCATAAGCAAATCCACGTAGGTAAGCAGCTTGTTCTCCAGGTATAGCTTCTAGATGAGTTAGTGCGATCGCCCATGCCTGAGTTTTAATTGCCATAAGTGCTAACCGAATTTGGCAGGATGTAGAGTTAGGCAAGAGCAATTTAGCATTTTTATAAAGAGATGCAGCCGCTTTAAAATCACCTGCTTTTTCTGCTGCTAGCCCTTGGCGAAACTGTTCTCTTCCTTTTAGTGTTTTTTGTAGCTTTTGGAGTAAATCAATTCCGTCAGGGCGAGAAAATTTAGCCAGGGCATTTTTTAAAAGTGCGATCGCTCCCTGTAATCTTCCTTCACTTTCAGCTTGTTGCACCTTTTGAAAAGCAGCATCATAAATTTCTTCTTGTTGAACTTGAGCAAGACTTGCAGCGATCGCCTGTCGTAGAGACTCCGTAGAATAAAGCTTTTCAGCCTCTCGGTAAACTGCGATAGCATTTTTATAAAACAGATTTTCTGCCTGAGACTGTGCCTGTCTCACTAAAGTCAGAAACTGCTGTCGCCGTTGCAGTTCTTGTTGGTACTGCTTGATTAGCCGCGAGATGCGATCATCGTGGATAATTTTGGTACAGCGCTGATAAATCGCGATCCCATTTGCAAGCGCTTCCGTTTCTAAAGGATCGCCCGTATCTTGCTTGAGAATGGTTTTAGCATTAGCAGCTAGTTTATCTACTTCTGCCACTTGATAGCGCCACTGCTTTAGTTGCTGAGTAAGGTTATCTAACAGCTTACCCAGTAGCAATTGACAAATCAAACGCTCCCAAAAACCTGGTTTTCTAGACCAGACGGCGAGAGCTTTTTCTGCAATCATTACTGCTTCTCGCAGGTGTTTTTTTTGGGCTAATTGTGCTGCTTTCTCGCTGGCTTCTTTAGTCTGTGGTGCTTGCTTCCAGACATCAACAATAGCCACTCCCAACAAAGTTTTAGTTAAAGCGTTCAAGCTATCAAGGATGCTCATCTAGCCCTCTCCTTGCAATTGGGAATTTTTAACACATCCCCTACGTCTATATCATTTTCCCGTCCTTTGAGTTGGGGGTTAGCTTTAACCATTACTTGCCAAGAGGTTCCTTTGCCACAAAATTTTTCAGCGATCGCGCTGAGGTGATCTCCCAATTTGACAGTATAGGTAACTGGTTTTGGGGGTTCCTTAGTGGTAACAGGGGCAGTATTAACTGGTAGTTTTGGGCGATCGCTAATAACTGGATTGGGAGAAGAGACAGTTAATGTGTGTAACTGTGGTTGCAGGAATATAAAACTGCCTATTGCTCCCAACGCAATCCCGATAATCAGCAGGAGTAAAGCAACTCCTAGTTGCCATTTGGTAATTTTTAATTGTCGCAGTGGGTTTTCCACCTGCGGTAATTCTTTGAGCATCCGAATTACAGAAAGATCGGTATCACAGTTAGGACAAGTGTCACCTTCAATTTCTTGGTAATCACACACAGGACAGTTCAGCTTAATCTTCATCGCATTAGTCCTGTGACAATGCTGTTGCTGGGTAAATCCTCATTTAGCCAATGCTTGACATCTGGTTGCAATTCACTCCACAAGCGATTAGCTTCCTGTCCATCATCACTTTCCATAGCGCCAAGCATCCGAGAAAGTTTGTCAGACATGGCATTTGCTTGAGTCGGTGCAACCGCGTAGGCTTGACGAATTGCTAAAAGACAAGCTTGAATTAACTGGACTTCATCAGGTAGATTGTCAAGTTCTCTTCTTGCATCTTCACTCTTAGACTTCATCTTAGAGAGGTTATTGGTGTCGATGGCATCTTGCAATTCTTGACTCAGCTTTTGCAATCGTTCCTGCTGTGGTTGGGGAATTATCGAGCCGCAAAGTTTAACTACGCGATCGCACTGATTGGCAAGAGACTCAGCTTCTAGGCGTTCCTTAGACATGGATACCTGAAATTTTTGCAAGTTTGCATCAGCGTCATTGCGTAAATAGCCGCGTTCCTCTCCCGTATCCGGATCGATGATTTTGTTGGCTGACTCCACGACTGGCAAGGCTAACTTCAGCGCTTCTTCCACACCGAGAGGAGTTAGGTTTTGGTTATTGAGTTCTGCGATCGTTTTTTCTAATTCCTTATATATCTTCTCGTCTGAGCCTCCCCGCGAAAAGGTGCAACTCACTCTCTCTGAAGGGGCATTTTTCAATGTCGCAGTCATCTTTAGCCCACTATTTTTTTCATCTAACTCCAAGTTGACTAAAACTTCTGTCCCGCGTGGATAGGATTGGTTTAAACCCAACCAAATATCTCCAATACTGTTATCTTCATATATGTCATCCAAATCTTGCCTTACTTGATCGGGGCTGATAAATTGCAAGTGAATCAAACGTTGTCCATCAGCAACAGTTTTAAAAGTGTGGGATGTAGTCACTGGTAAGATATCACCCCTCTGAAGTACTTTCTCTTTGTTCTCTTTGCCATCCACCAGCTTGATAAAATAATCACGAGAAACTGTTGTGACTTTCTCTGTTAGTCCAGCCGCGACAATTGCTGCACCCTCCGCCACCGCATACATCGGACGGGGATGCACTACTACTTTATCGGCTCCACAAGCTTCTCTGACTTTGCGTTGGACTACAGGAATCTGGCAAGAACCGCCAACCAATAACACTACATCTACCATTTCTAAATGATGTTCAGCGTCTTGTAGTGCTTGGCGGCAAATTTGAATTGATCGCTCTACCAAATCAGAAATTAGTTCCTCAAATTGCTCGCGGGTGATTTCTACTTCAATGGGAATGGCAATTCCTAATTCATCTAATAATTGAGTCGCAGGAGCAATGCAAGATACTGTAGCAGTGCTTAGTTCAACTTTGGCGCGTTCTACTGCTAACTTCAAATCGGCATTAAATCGCACCCGTTGATAGTGGGGCATTTTGGCAATCAAGCCATCAATATCAGCAATTCCTTCTTCCTGGGCAAATTGCTGTTTAACAAACTTTATGATCCGAGAGTCAATGTCATCTCCTCCCAACCATAAATCTCCAGCTTTTCCCAGTTCAATAAATGAAGTTCCTGCTGCTTGAATCACCGAAGCATCAAATGTACCACCGCCAAAGTCAAAAACTAAAATTGTTTTAAAATCTTCCCCAGTTGGAGAAAAGCCGTAAGATATGGCCGCGGCTGTGGGTTCCGGTAGCAGTTCCAAAGGAGTGATTCCAGCTTTAAGTGCAGCTGTGCGGGTAGCATGGCGTTGTTTGTCGTTGAAGTAAGCGGGAATGGTAATAACTGCTTGATCTATGACTTCGCCTGTTTTACCAAATCCTTGGCGATAAGTTTGGGCATTTTGCACAACTTTTTTGAGAATTTCAGCAGAAATATCCTCTGGCTGATATTCTTTACCTCCTAGCCAAACTGCAATACCGTTGTCTGTTCCCTGACTAGGTTGAGCAATTTTGTAACCAAATTCTGACTTTTGTTTTTGTACAGCTGGATCGCCAAAACCTCGTCCTATTAGGCGCTTGATGGAAACAACCACGTTTTCAGGATTAGCCCTGAGTTGGTTGTAAGCTGGATCTCCTACCAAAAATTTATTTTGCTCACAAGAAACAACCGATCGCGTCAATTTCCTATCTGGGGGCGTGTTATCGTTAGCTGTCACCACTTCCACTTCTGCTAACTTAAAAGCAGCGACAGAATTAGTCGTCCCTAAATCAATGCCAATTGCCTTGCCCATTACCGATCGCTACCTGGGTCTTGTGTAAATTGTTTCTGATGTATTTGAAACTCACTGCTACATCGAACCTAAATTTCTAAGCCAGCAGCCAGTACCTATCCAAAGATTACAAATACAAATAGCAAATGCTACAGAAAATCTACGTAAATATCATGGGATAAGAAAATACAGAAGGCAAAATAATTTTTCACCTTCTGCACTTTCAGCTTTGATGAAAATCTTACGAATTACCGAGTTGGAAGAAAACACCACCTTTGAGCGATCGCGTGTCAGTTCCATAACTGCTAACTGTGAGCGATCGCAGATTATTAAAAAACGGTTTCCCTAAAACTTCCACTAACTTGAGAACAGGCACTTGACGCTCTAGCAAATTCTGGCTCTTTGTCCAGTCAAGATATATATAGCCTTGGTTTGGTAGGGGAATTGCAGCAATACTATCTTTGAAATTGGGATTGTCAATTAAGAAATTATCCTTGGATGTGAGGATTTCATCCATCGTTTCTAAGTCAGAGGTGAAAATTTCGTAATTTCCTAAGTTTGTATGTAATCCCAACACTTTTGTTTCAATACTGAAGGATGTTCCCTCTTTAACATCACTTTTTTTTGTAGCCGTAGTTAACTCTGTCCAAGCAAAGATTTTTTGCTTGGACAGAGTTAGGGGATTAATACTGAGTCCATTTGATGAGGCGATCGCATCTAATCGAGCAATACCTTTTTCCACACTCTCGGATTTTTCTACTACAAAAATCCAATGAGGGGTTGTTTGCTCTTTCGCAGGTAACAATGCTATGGCATATTCTCCTTGTACCCAGCTAAAAACATCCTCTGGTAAGTTTATACCCCAGCGTTTTTGAACATCCGCCAAAGGTTTTGCTAAACGAGAAACCACATCTTCCCCAGAACCATATATGGTAGCTGTTGCTTGTTTCCAGAGTTTGGCTAAATCACTATCACCCAAATTACTCAAATTTGAGCCGGAAATTGCTAAACCTGCGGATGCTGGAACATACTGCAATGCTTCCACAGGTTTAGATAACGGTGCAGATGGAGGGACAATTTCCGATGAAGTCAAAAAGGTGGTTTCTGCCAGCAATCCTTTGGGATTCAACACCAAGGATATGATTTGACTGTTATAAAGTTGTTCTGGTAATTCTAAGCCTTGCCATTTTGCCACGATGGGAAGATTCAAGAACGCTACAGCTAAACCTCCTTTGATTTGTTCTCTGATGGCTTTTTGGTATTCGGGAGAGCTAGTCAAATTAAGATCGGGCGCTTGGACGTTGTTGATAGCATCTCGTAGTACTTTCGGATTGTTGGCAAATAAGACGAAGCCTTCACCGACAACAGCACCAGCAAGCAAGTCTTGTTCTGGTTGAGAATTGTCAGAAATTAGTTTTACACCTTTATATTGTTCAACAGCTAAGGTTGCTCCGGCTAACGCTCGTTTAGAAAACAACAATTCGACAAACTCGCGGCTTTTTTGCGGTTGCTTGGTTGCTAGTGCCAACAAATACCCTGGCTGTTGTCCGTTTTCTGGATCGCGATCGATATCTAAGGTGGTGATAGCTAATGTAATTTCGTCCCCTAACCAGGGTTGAATGTCTTGTTTGTAATCTATGCCACTCTTGGCAAATAAACTGGTTTTGAGTTTAGATAGTTCCTCTTCGCGCTCCAACGCCTGCAAACGGTCAGGATTCGTTAATAATGAAACCATTGCAGGGGAAAGCTTTGACACGAATATGGCTGCACTAGGCCCAGAGGTAGAAGCAATAAGGTTAGCCGGACTTTTCGCGAAAAACCAGTAAAAGCCTGCGATCGCAATTAGCAATGCGATCGCCCCAGCTACGATAAAACCGATAAATGAACGTTGCCTATTCACATTAAACCTATTAAAAAAGACGGTTTACAGCCATTTAAGCAGAAAGCCTAGCAGAATTAATCAACCCTCTTGAGAATGGATACTCATGCAAAGGCAGAGATTTTCTGCCACCATGAATAGGATTAGGACTGTTTATAGGGAATTCTTTTACTCAACCCATGAACCAAATTAGTGTAGAAGAACTGGCGCAACGTCTTTCTTCTAGTGATGCAAGTATTCAGCTAGTAGATGTGCGTGAACCACAAGAATTGGCGATCGCTAGCATTGAGGGCTTTGTCAACCTACCTTTAAGTCAATTTACCGAATGGGGAGATCAAGTACCTACCCTCTTCAATCCCCAAGCCGAAACCTTGGTGTTATGCCACCACGGCATCCGCTCTGCCCAAATGTGCCAGTGGTTGATTGCTCAAGGTTTTACAAATGTGCAAAATATTTCGGGTGGTATTGATGCCTATTCCCAATTAGTAGACCCTTCAATTCCCCAGTATTAGCTTCTGCTCGGATACATCATTCAGATGGAACTTACTCTTCCATCTAACTTTTGCTATGCTAAAGATAGAAGTACATCAATTTAGAGGCTTGCCGGAAAGTTTAAAATTTGGGCATCAAGTACATCTGCACAAAAATGTTGGATTGCTCTAAATTACAGTTCGGTAGTAGCCTCTGAAGAGAATACGTATCTAATAATACTGTTGCAAGCAGAAAATTATGCAAAAGTACGGTTAGAAAAAAGCATCGGAAGGGTACATTATAACTAGCAGCTTTTGCAAAAAAATTGAGCTACTATTTCAACCCTAATCTTAAAAAAATGCTTTGTACATAAACTTTAAAAATACTTATCATAATATAGTTATATAATTTGATACCTTAATAAATTATTAATATTTTCTGTTTTCGATTAAATCCACAAATTTCTTGAGAGTTTGATTAAAATTTGCCTTCAGCAAAACATACCATAATGGAAGTTCAGTTAACAAATCGACAACAGCATATACTTTGGGCAACGGTACGTCACTACATTGCTACGGCAGAGCCAGTTGGTTCAAAGGCTTTGGTTGAGGAGTACGATCTGGGTGTCAGCTCGGCGACAATTCGCAATGTGATGGGCGTTTTAGAAAAGTCTGGATTACTCTACCAACCACACGCTTCTGCTGGACGTGTACCTTCAGATTCAGGCTATCGCATTTATGTTGACCAGTTAATTACACCTTCTCTGCGTTCGCGCAGCGTGTCGCAGACAGACGCTACGCGTAGCTTGCTTCCACAAAGTGGTACGGAAAGTTTAGGGCGAGAAGTAGAGTTGGCACTGCAAAAGCATCTCCAGTGGGAAGATCGGAGTTTAGAAACCCTATTGCAAGGAGCCGCGCAGATTTTAGCAACCTTAAGTGGTTGTATTAGCTTGATCACTTTGCCGCAAACGACCACAGCATTATTGCGACATCTGCAATTAGTGCAAATTGAAGCCGGACGGATCATGCTGATTGTCGTAACTGATGGTTATGAGACACATTCCAAATTGATGGATTTGTCGCCAATACCAGAAGAAACCCAACGAGATTCAGAAGTAATCGATCGCGAGTTGCAGATTGTTTCTAACTTTTTGAATAATCACTTGCGGGGGCGAAGTCTGTTGGAATTAGCCTACCTCAACTGGAGCGAACTCGATCAGGAGTTCCAACGCTACGGGGAATTTTTGAAAAACTCAGTTGCCGAATTGACTCGTCGGACTCTTGCACCGAATGCAACCCAAATTATGGTTCGGGGTGTGTCAGAAGTTTTGCGCCAGCCAGAATTTTCTCAGTTACAGCAGGTACAAACAATTATCCACCTGTTGGAAGAAGAACAAGACCAACTGTGGCGATTAATATTTGAAGAACCAGAACCAGAGGATGGTGGAAAATCAAAGGTAACAGTTCGCATTGGTGCAGAAAATCCATTAGAACCGATACGTACCTGCACCTTGATTTCTTCTAACTATCGCCGAGGTTCGGTACCTGTAGGAAGTGTGGGAGTTTTAGGGCCAACGCGCCTAGATTATGAAAGTGCGATCGCAGTAGTAGCATCTGCTGCTGATTACCTCTCAGAAGCTTTCAGTTATTTCAATCCTTAAATCGTATCAAATGATATTTAGGGATAAACTACTACAGGTGTAAGCGGATATTTATAGCGGCAAAATCAATAATTAATACTATCTACCAAAATCTTTCATGGTTAGAAAAATTGCCTTTAGCTTGCTGTGGCTGGGATTTGTAGCTTATGCTTTTTTCCTCGCGCCTCCCGATCAACCCGGTACATTCGAATTAATTAAAAACCTTTCTATTGGCCAGTGGCAAGGCGTTAACCCGTTAGTCATAGCACTATTCAACCTCATGGGCATCTGGCCTCTTATTTACAGCGCAGTAGTCTTTATTGATGGTAGAGGACAAAAAATACCTGCTTGGCTGTTTTGTACTGCTTCTTTCGCAGTTGGTGCTTTTGCCTTGTTGCCGTACTTAGCTCTTAGAGAACCAAATAATCAGTTTCTCGGTCAAAAGAATACCTTACTCAAGCTACTAGATTCTCGTGTGACTGGTTTTGTGTTAACGGTAGCCACAGTTATTGTAGTTGCCTACGGTTTAACAGGAGGAGATTGGAGCAGTTTTGTGCAAGAGTGGCAAACTAACCGCTTCATCAATGTAATGAGCATAGATTTCTGCTTACTCTCCCTATTATTTCCCACATTGCTAGGGGATGATATGGTGCGTCGCGGTTGGAAAAATCCGCAGTTGTTCTGGTTAATAGTCTTGATACCGCTATTCGGTCCATTGATTTATTTATCTGTGCGTCCACCTTTACAAGAAGTGGGTATAGAGTCCATATCCAAGCAGCCAGCAACGAATTGAAGAATAAAGTGCATTTTTCACAATCCAAAATCTCAAATCCAAAGTGATATCACTAAAGTCCCCGCTTTTTCAAAGGTTTGGGGATTTTCTCTGGGTGCGTAAATCCCAAGAGAAAGTTTTTTCTAAAAGTACTTTACAAAACGCAATAAATTCTTTAAGATGTGTAACAGGTAGTCAAAACTACCTAATTCATCTGCAAATAATCGCATTTATAAAACAATGACAGCAACCTTACAACGTCGCGAAAGCGCCAACGTATGGGATCGATTCTGCG
>NZ_JABXKO010000116.1:0-98538 GCF_017114965.1 Nostoc sp. JL31 | reverse complement strand
GTTGCACACCCACTAAACGTTTGAACTCTCGATTTGATAACCTTTTGCTTTGCTCGTAGTGCATTTTTAACTAGATTATAGGTAAAAAATGCACACTGTACCATAAAATAATTTTGCAAGAGGTCTATTGTTGTCGATTAATTCTAAATATGCCTTTAATTGGAGTGCCCATAGGTAGTTTAAAGAATAACTTAAGTGTATCTACCTATGCAACTGTTAATAAGTTACTGCTGTCAGCTAGTGTTAGGCACGGTTTTTAATCAAGTTTGAGTTATAAAAATTAACAAAGCGAGCGATCGTCAAATTATCAAGGAAACTCAGTGTGGCAAGCGAAACTGCACTTCTGTACTAGCAAAAATCACCGGGTTTGTCCTTACCTTACCAGTTAAAACTGTGACAGGAGTTTGGGATTCATAACTGTAAGGAGGAATCATCCAAATGTCTCATTGGCAAAACTTTTGCTCCCAGTTTCAGATATCTCGATATTATCTGATTTTTCTGGCTAACCTGTGGTTGCTAAATCCTCAAAATTTAAAATCCTGGATCGACGGGTTCGCTATATATCTGGGAACACTATATCTGGAAGTCTTAAAAATTTAGTAGTATGGTTAGTACGAGAGTCCATATTCCCGGATATAAGGTTAGCGAAGAACTCTACAATGGTTCTAGAACCATCGTTTATCGAGGGTATCGAGAGACTGACTCATTACCTGTAGTGATTAAACTGCTGAAAAATTCTTATCCGAGTTTCAGCGAACTCTTGTCGTTTCGTAATCAGTACACCATAGCTAAAAATCTTAACTCACCTCTCATCATCCAAACCTATAACCTAGAACCGTATCAAAATGGTTATGCTTTGGTAATGGAAGATTTTGGGGGGATTTCTCTCAAGGATTGGGGATTAAAGAGTGGGGAGTGGAAAGTTGGGCGAAACCTACAATCTTTGATGGAGTTTTTAGAAATAGCGATCGCACTGTGCAACACCTTAGATATATTGTATCGCGATCGGATTATTCATAAAGATATCAAACCCGCCAATGTTTTAATTAATCCAGAAACCAAACAAGTTAAATTAATTGACTTTAGTATTGCATCCCTACTACCACGGGAAACTCAAACACTGATTAATCCCAATGTCTTGGAAGGGACACTTGGTTATATTTCTCCTGAACAAACAGGAAGAATGAATCGGGGGATTGACTACCGGACTGATTTCTATTCGTTAGGTGTCACTTTTTACGAACTACTTACGGGTGAGTTACCCTTCCATTCAAACGACGCGATGGAGTTGATACATTGTCATCTAGCAAAACTTCCAACAATGTTAGGCGATAGAGAAGAGATTCCTCAAGTTCTCTGTGACATCGTAATGAAATTGATGGCAAAAAATGCTGAAGACCGCTATCAGAGTGCATTAGGGTTGAAATTTGATTTAGAAACTTGTTTATCTCAACTCCAAGAAACTGGTGAAATTAAGCATTTCCCAATTGCCCAAAGGGATGTGTGCGATCGCTTTATTATCCCTGATAAACTTTATGGACGAGAAACAGAAGTAGAAACTCTGCTGCAAGCATTTGAGCGCGTTAGTACAGGTGCGACAGAAATGATGCTGGTGGCTGGTTTTTCGGGTATTGGTAAAACCGTTGTAGTGAACGAAGTTCATAAACCAATTGTCAAAAAGCGCGGTTATTTTATCAAAGGGAAATATGACCAATTTCAACGAAATATTCCCTTTAGTGCTTTTGTGCAAGCCTTCCGCGATTTAATGGGGCAATTGTTAACCGAAAGCGATGCTCAAATCCAGCAATTTAAAACCAATATCTTAGCGGCTGTAGGTGAGAATGGACAGGTAATTATTGAAGTCATCCCCGAATTATCAAGAATTATTGGTCAGCAACCACCTGTTACAGAATTATCAGGAACTGCTGCTCAAAATCGGTTTAATTTATTATTTCAGAAATTTACCCAAGTCTTTACCAGTGTTGAACATCCATTAGTGATGTTTTTAGATGATTTGCAATGGGCAGATTCAGCATCGTTGATGTTAATACAGTTATTAATGGCTGATACAAAACATCTTTTCTTAATTGGTGCTTATCGTGATAACGAAGTCAATTCAGCACATCCATTAATGTTGACTTTGAATGATATCCAAAAAACAGCAGCCACAATTAATACGATTACTTTAGCGCCTCTGAGTCAATCGCAAGTGAATCAATTAGTGGCTGACACACTTAAATCTACAAAAGATTCGGCATTAACTGTTTCTCAACTGGTATTTCAAAAAACTCAAGGTAATCCGTTTTTTGCCATACAGTTTCTTAAGGCATTACACCAAGATGGATTAATTGAATTTAACTTTGAATCAGGGTATTGGCAATGTGATATCACCCAAATAAATCAGCAAGCGGTGACAGACGATGTTGTCAAATTCATGGTATTTCAATTACAAAGACTACCTCAATCAACTCAAAATGTATTGCAGCTAGCCGCTTGTATTGGCAATCAATTTGATTTAGCAACTTTGGCGATTGTTTGGGAGTCATCAGAAATTGAAACAGCTGCTAGTTTATGGAAAGCTTTACAAGAAGGGTTGATTTTACCCATTAGTGATGTTTATAAATTTTATCAGGGAGAAAATCACGAGCAATTGGCGCTGTCAACTGGGAATACCAATAAACAATTAGCCAAATATAAATTTTTACATGACAGAGTACAACAAGCTGCCTATTCTCTAATTCCTGATAACCAAAAACAAGCAACTCATCTCAAAATTGGTCAATTACTTCTACAAAATTCCTCTCAAATAGAACAAGAAGAAAAACTGTTTGATATTGTTGGACATTTGAATTTAGGACAAGAGTGGATCGCCCAATCATACGAGCGAGAAGCCTTGGCTCGACTTAACTTAGCCGCAGGAGGTAAAGCTAAAAATTCTACTGCTTATGCTGCTGCCAGAGCCTATTTACAAACTGGGATTGAGCTACTTACAATCAACTGCTGGCAAGATCAATATGAATTGACCCTGAGTTTCTATGTCGCCGCCACCGAAGCCGCCTACTTAAATGCTGACTTTGATGGTATGGAACAAATAGCAACAATAGTGTTGCAATCAGCCCAGACGATTTTAGACAAAGTTAAAATTTACGAAATTCAAATTGCTGCTCAGACAGCGCAGAGCAGACTATTAGAAGCGATCGCAGTTGGCAGAGATGCCTTAAAGCAATTGGGGGTTGAGCTACCCATCGAGCCAAACAATGCTGAGATTGGTAAAGCTTTACAAGTCCTTGCTAGTCAACTCGCAGGCAAACGAATTGAGGAACTAGCTGACCTCCCAATGATGACCGATCCCCAAGCACAGGCAGCCATGCAACTGTTAGGAATGTTATTTGCACCCGTTTTTCAGGGAATGCCGGGTTTATTGCCCCTAATTAGCTCCACAATGGTCAGCCTATCGCTTCAGTTTGGGAATACGCCCGCCTCCACGGTGGGGTATGGGCTGCACGGAATGGTGCTATGTGCATTTTTAGGAGAGGTTGAAGGGGGCTACGATTTTGGGCAATTGGCATTGAATTTGCTAGATCGGTTCAATGTGCGGGAATTCAAATCCACGATTTCCATGTTGTTTGGTGGCTTTATTCAACATCACCAAGAAGCTCTCTCGGCAACGATACCGTTGCTGAAAGCTGGTTTTACCTCTGGTATGGAAACGGGCGATTTTTTACACGCTGGCTATAACGTATGTTGTTACAGCTATGCGGTCTTTTGGAGTGGCTCTGAACTCAGCAATTTGGAATTAGATATAGCAAGTTACAACGCCGCCTTAACTCAAGCGAAGCAACATTCTGCCCAGACTTATGTGAGTATTATGCGGCAGGCGGCACACAACTTCAGAGAAACCCAAATTCAGCCCGATTGTTTGAGCGGCAGTATCTACGATGAAACGGTGATGATTCCCAAACATCGTCAGGCTAATGAACTCACGGTGATGGCTGAGTTGTATATCTACAAACTGTTGCTTGCCTATTCTTTTGGTGATTACAAAGCTGCGATCGCTTACATTGATGAAGGGGAGAAGTATTTACTTGCGGTATCAGGATTGATTTTTATTCCGATTTTCCATTTCTATGCAGCCCTGACATACCTAGCCCGATTTTCCACCCAGCCAGAAATTGAACTTTCCGTAATTCTCGCCCAGGTAGAAATCCATCAAACCACTCTGTACCGTTGTGCGCAAAATGCTCCCACAAATCATTTGCATAAATGGCATTTAGTTGAGGCTGAAAAACAACGAGTGTTGGGCAATAAAACAGAAGCACTTGAAAATTACGATCGCGCCATCACTCTAGCTAAAGCCAACGGCTACATCCAAGAAGAAGCACTTAGCAATGAACTAGTAGCCAAATTTTATCTCGATTGGGGTAAAGAAAGAGTTGCCCAAGCATATATGCAAGAAGCATACTACTGTTACGCTCGTTGGGGCGCAAAAGCCAAAATAGAAGACCTAGAAAAACGCTATCCCCAACTACTCCAATCCATTCTGCAACAGCAACGAATCAACTTCAATACCTTAGAAACTATTAGCTTTCGTGGCACTTCCTCATCTACTCGCACTTCTACCACTGGCAGCACTAGTATTTCCCAGACGTTAGATTTTACCTCTGTCCTCAAAGCCGCTCAAGCTATCTCCAGTTCTCTGGAATTAGATCAACTCATTGTCAGCTTGAGCCAAATTATTCTAGAAAACTCTGGTGCGAAAAAAGCTGTACTAATTCTTCCCCAAGATAATACTTGGCAAGTTAGGGCAATTACCTTTATCAATCATGGAGCAAATTCCCAGATTGATATCCAAACTATTTTTGAATCACAATCAATCGACAATTGTCAAGATATTCCTGTAAAAATTATCAATTACGTCAAAAATACTCAACAAACAGTTGTTATAGACAATTGCAAAACAGATATTATTGGGTTGATTGGGGAATATATGCACCGAACACAACCCCAAAGTGTATTATGTACCCCGATTATTAATCAAGGGCGTTTGGTAGGGATTCTTTACCTAGAAAATAAACTGACGCAAGGCGTATTTACTAGCGATCGCCTTTCTATTATAAATTTCCTCTGCACTCAAGCTGCGATTTCTTTGGAAAATGCCCAATTATATAATCATCTCCAGGAGCGAGGAAAGTTCCTAAGCAGTATTTACGAAGGTGTTGGCTGTCTAATCTTTGTGACTGATATCCGTGATCATGGTAGGTTTGAGTACACAGGATGGAGTAAATCTTGCGAATTAGCGGTTGGTATACCTGCTTCTCAAGTGCTGGGTAAAACTCCGCAAGAAATAATGGCTCCTGACGAAGGTGCAGCAGTCGAGCAAAAATATTTGCATTGTTTTCAGACAGGAATACCCGTCACCTATGAAGAATGTCTAACATTTAATCACCAGAAAATTTGGTGGTTAACCACACTCAGTCCATTAAAAGATGAAACGGGCAAAGTTTATCGCGTAGTTGGGACAACTATTAATATTAGCGATCGCAAACAAGCTGAATCAGCGGTGACAGAAAAATCTCAAGCACTCGGAACAGCCTTAGAAGATTTACAACAAGCCCAATTACAAATTGTTCAAAGTGAGAAAATGTCAGCACTAGGCAATTTAGTTGCTGGGGTAGCCCATGAAATGAATAATCCTTTGGGCTTTATTGCTGCAAGTCTCAAACAAGCTAAACCTACTATTGCTGATGTTGTGCAACACTTGAAACTTTATCAAGAAAGTTTACCTAATCGGGGTGCTGAAATTATTGACCATGCAGAAGAAATTGACTTAGATTATAGTTTAGAAGATTTACCCAAGGCAATAGATTCAATGGTGATGGCGTGCGATCGCCTGAAAAATATCAGCACTAGTTTAAGAACTTTTTCCCGTGCTGATAAAGATTACAAAGTGCCGTTTAAAATTCATGAAGGGATTGAAAGTACAATTTTAATTCTCAAACATCGCCTCAAAGCCAATGAGCAACGTCCAGCAATTGAAGTAATAACCAATTATGGCAGTTTGCCTCAAGTTGAATGTTTTCCTGGACAATTAAACCAGGTATTTATGAATATCCTAGCTAATGCCATTGATGCCTTGGATGAGTCGAATGCTGGGCGGAGTTTTGCAGAAATCCAAGAAAACCCTAACAAGATTACAATTCAAACCTCATTGAAAGATAATCAAGTGAAAATAACGATTGCTGATAATGCTAATGGCATGAATGAAGCAGTCAAGCAAAAGATATTTGACCATTTGTTTACGACAAAATCTGTAGGAAAAGGGACGGGTTTAGGATTAGCGATCGCCCGTCAAATTGTTGTGGAAAAACACGGAGGTTCAATACACTGCAACTCCTCCCCAGGAAAAGGTACAGAGTTTGTAATTGCAATTCCAGTGCGGCAATAAACATTACTGAGTAGACCAACTTTAACTAAGTAAGAAGATTTTGTCACCCTACTTGCTCATGGGCACGTAGCATTCATACAGAAAAGGCGTCTTCTCTACGAGACGCTTCGCGTTGGCGGAAGCCTCTCGCAGAGAAGGTGGTTGGATAAATTAAGCTTTTAGCAATTTTTGCGTAAGTCCTGCCTGACTCAGGACTCGCTCAACCTTAGCTATCCGCAAACAGCACTAATTAAAGTAAATGGGAGTTGAATATGTCTACTAACAAAATCAATGAAGAAATATTGCTTTTACGTCAGCAGAATGCCCAATTAATGCAACAAATAGAAGCATTGCAAGACCTTTATTCAACTACGCTGATAGCCGAAAAACATCAAATTTGGGAATCAATTACTGATGAAGTCCCACAGAATTTACAACTGATAGAATTACAGTCGAAGTTGGCAGATAATTCTACCTTTGTAGAATTAGCAAATAAAATTCGCGGACGGCATCACCAAGCGGCGGTAACTGCTTTGGCTGAGAGTGAAGCTAAGTATCGCCAACTCGTAGAAAATATCAGCGACCTAATTTTTTCTATGTCATTGCAAGGTCTTTTTACTTATGTCTCACCACAGTATAAAAATGTTTTAGGATGGGAACCTTCAGACCTACTTGGTCAACCCTTTGCGCCATTGCTTCATCCTGATGATTTCCCTCTAGCCCAGAGAAAAATCCAAGAAATGGTGGAAACCAAGGGGCAGCAGATCGCAATAGAATTTCGCCACCGAAAAAAGGATGGAAGTTGGTGCTGGATGAGGTCAGTGGCTTCGCCAATTTTCGACTCAGGCGGTGAAATTATTGGTCTTCATGGCGCTATTAGTGATATCAGTAGTCGCAAACAAGCTGAAGAATTAATCAAAGCCTCGCAAGCAGAATTACTTGCGTTGTTCAATGCTATGCAGGATGTAATTCTTGTCTTAGATGCCGAAGGAAGATACCTAAAAATCGCTCCTAGTAGTGCGCCCTTACTCTACCAACCTCCTGCGGAACTGCTGGGCAGAAAAATACATGAGGTTTTACCCTCTGCTTGTGCCGACTATTTTCTCAACTCTATTCAACAAGCACTCTTAACGAAAAAAACTATGAAGGTAGAATACAGCTTGCCTATAGGCGACCGAGAGGTTTGGTTTGAGGCGAATATTGCCAGTATGACCGAAAACACCGTTGTTTGTGTCGCCAGGGATATTAGTGAGCGCAAACAGATGGAAGACCAATTGCGACAACAAACAGAAAATTTAGCACAAACTCTTCAAGAACTCAGACAAACTCAAGCACAAATGATTCAAGCAGAAAAAATGTCTAGTTTGGGTCAACTTGTGGCTGGAGTTGCCCACGAAATCAACAACCCCGTTAATTTTATTCACGGTAATCTCAGCCATCTTGAAGAATATACTCAAGACCTGTTACGAATAATTCAACACCAGCAGCAGGAACAGAGTTTGTAATTACAATTCCAATTCAGCATTGACCGAACAAGGCAAAAAAAGAAAATAAATAATGGTTGTCAGCCTCTAAATTCATTTCTCAGAATTATCTGCTTACTTTTTAACCACAAAGTTATACTAGTACAGCGGGCGCGGAAATAAACATACGATTCAAATGGTGCAATAAGCTCGGAATAAAATTATGCGTGACTTTTGACCGTGGCAATTTTAGATTTTAGATTTTAGATTTTAGAAAAGTTGCGGTTCATGCCCCGCAAGAAAGTGGGCGGAACAAATCGTCAATCCAAAATCCAAAATTTAAAATCCAAAATCAGTTGACTTTTGACTTCCGCTTTGCGGTACTGGTTGGCCACCGCTTTCTATGACCATTAACTATTGACTAATAGCTAAACAATCTGTTTCTGCCCACCAGGCATAAATAGGCGTGTCGCGGTTTGGTAAAGTGCCAAAAGTATTAGGTTGCAACACATTAATACTAATGCCATTTGTTAATTCCATAACATAATTAACGTGTGTGCCCAAATACATCACATTGACAAGCCGTCCTTCAAAGCAGTTAGCTGGCAAATTAGGTGGATAAAGCGAAAGCTGTATTTTTTCTGGACGCACACTCACTACTACAGCTTGTGATAATTCAGTTGGTGTATCTTCAGCGCGGCTAATAACAATTGATAGCCCCATTTTTGTGGAAATTTTAATATTAGAGGAGTCTACCGCGACGATTTCACCACTGAATAAATTAGTATCACCAATAAAATCAGCCACAAAGGATGTACAAGGACGTTCGTAAATTTGGCTGGGAGTGCCAACTTGTTCAATTTTGCCTTGATTCATCACGGCAATGCGATCGCTCAAAGACAATGCTTCTTCTTGGTCGTGTGTCACCATCACAAAGGTTAACCCCAAGTCTTTGTGTAAATTTGATAACTCAACCTGCATTTCTTTACGTAGTTTTAAATCTAATGCCCCTAAAGGTTCATCCAGTAGGACGACGGTGGGATGGTTGACTAAAGCCCTTGCTAAAGCTACTCGCTGCTGTTGACCACCAGAAAGTTGATTGGGAAAGCGCGATCGCAAACTTTCCATTTTCACGAGTTTTAAAGCTTCTTGGACTCTAGCTTCAATTTTCGATTTGGGTATTTTTTTTAACCGCAGTCCAAAGGCGATGTTATTCCAGACATTCAGGTGGTTAAATAGAGCGTAACTTTGAAATACAGTATTGACGGGTCGGCGGTAAGGGGGCACATTAGTCATGGACTGACCCTGAATAAACACCTTACCAGCGTCAGCAATTTCAAACCCAGCAATTAAGCGCAGTGTTGTTGTTTTACCACAACCGGAGGGGCCTAAAATACTAAAAAATTCTCCTTGTCTGACATCCAAATCAATTCCATTTACTGCTGGTTCTTGGTTAAAAAACTTGAACACGTTACGCAGTTCAACATCAAGTGGCTGAAAACTTGTTATCCCCCTCTGATTGTGCATGACAGTTTGAGCCATAATCCTCAGTAGAATGCCGCAATATTACGTTATTTTGTCAATTGCTCTAGTCTTTTGGGCAGACTATATTTGACACTTTGGTTTATTGTATCCGCCAAAAACAATTGTTCAAGAATATACTTGCCCGATTCTTTCATACCCAGTAAGTGGAATATAACTCATAGTAGTTTTATATACCAATTTTATTACTGGATATTCTGTGATTAAGTTAATACACCTTAAAATTGCATATTAGCAATTGCTAAAAGGCTGGCTAGAATTGCGTTTATTCATTTTAAATTGATACTTATGTCTTTATTCCCATCACTTGGCAGCAAAAAAGATACACGTACAGTTGGACGTGGTTTCCAATCAATATTTTTAATCGTATTTACCCTATTAATGACCAGTGGGATTGAGGCTCGTTTAGCCTATTTGCAAATTGTTGAAGGGCCAAAACTCCGGGAACGAGCCGAAGCGAACCGAATTCGGATGATTCTCAAACAACCAGAACGAGGCAATATTTTTGACCGGAATGGCAAACTTTTAGCCAGTACTCGCTATCCTAGCTCAGTATATTTGTGGCCGATGGCACATACTAAGCCTTCCTGGTCTGTAGTCGGCCCGCGTCTAGCGCAAATTCTTAACATTCCCCAAGATGAGATGGAAAAGAAATTAGAACAAGCAGGGGCTAATTCTTCTTCACTCATCCGGGTTGCTCGCGATTTAAATGAAGCAGAAATTACGGCATTAAAGGAGTATAAAAATGAACTCCCCGAAGTGGAAATCAATACAGATTCTGTACGTTATTATCCTCACGGTAAGCAATTAGCGCACGTACTAGGTTATACACGGGAGTTGACCGCCGACCAGTTAAAGGGCAAGAAGGAGTTAGGCTATCGACTGGGAGATGTAATCGGTCAGATGGGCGTGGAAAAGGCTTATGAGAAAGCTCTACGGGGCGAATGGGGCGGTCAGCAAGTGGAAGTGGATGGTGCAGGTAGACCAATCCGGGTTACAGGGGAGAAACAGGCAAAAGCTGGTAATGATTTGCACCTAACCATAGATTTGGATGTGCAAAAGGCAGCCGAAAATGCTTTGGGAAATCATCGAGGTGCGATCGCAGCACTCGATCCAAACAATGGTGCTGTTTTAGCGTTGGTATCTTACCCCACCTTTGACCCAAATATCTTTTCCAAACAAAAACTCTCTCAAAAAGATTGGGAAAGTGTCCAAGGTAAAGATCATCCTTTGGTCAACCGTGCCCTGAGTGCCTTTCCGCCCGCCAGTACTTTTAAAGTTGTGACTACGACAGCTGGACTGGAATCAGGTGAATTTTCTCCTGACTCAATACTACAAACCTTTGGTTCCCTTACCGTGGGTGGGGTGACATTTGGTGAGTGGAACCACGCCGGATTCGGGCCATTGGGATTTCCCAGAGCGATCGCTATGAGTAGTGATACTTTCTTCTATCAAGTTGGCAGAAAAGTCGGCGGCCCAACTTTAATTAAATGGAGTCGCAAATACGGGTTTGGTCAAAGAACTGGTATTGAATTTCGTGATGAAGAATCAGTAGGCTTGGTTCCAGATGAAACATGGAAGCGAAAAGTTTTGAAAACGCCTTGGACTGTTGGTGACACCATTAATATGTCAATTGGTCAAGGTGCTTTGCAAGTGACACCTCTGCAATCGGCGATTATGTTTTCTGTCCCTGCTAATGGTGGATATCGAGTTCAGCCGCATTTGCTTAAAGATAACGAAGAAGCAAAAAGTTGGCGAGAATCCTTAAATATGAAGCCAACAACTATCAAAGTTCTCCGCGACGGACTGCGAAAGGTAGTGAGTGAAGGCACTGGTAAGCGCTTGGACGTGCCGACAATTGCCCCAGCCTCCGGGAAGAGTGGCACAGCTGAAGCTGGTGTTGGTCGCCCAAATCATACTTGGTTTGGTGCTTATGCGCCCAGTAATAAGCCAGAAATTGTGGTTGTGGCCTTTGGGGAAAATACTGGCGAACATGGCGGTACTATTTGCGGTCCGATGGTTTTACAAGTACTAGAAGCTTATTTTCAGCACAAGTATCCAGGTAAGTATCAAAAACCTCAGCTTGACCCATCAGAAGCTAAAACTCAAAGTTCAGGACATAGCACTGGAGACTAATACCGCAAGGCAAAAGTCAAAAGTCAAACAGGTATACAGCGTAAGAGTTTCTAGTCTATCCCATTAGTTTTGATGGGTGAAAAAGTTCGTATTAAGGACTTTTGTCCTGGATTTTTAAGCACTTCAGTGCTTACTACAAACTCATCAAAATTAATGCGATAGACCAGTAGTGTGCAAAGTTTAAAATTCAAAAAGCCTTTGGGCGATGCAATAGAAGAGATGAGCTTATGGTATCAATTGAAAACAATTAATTACTGCCAATTAGTTTGCCCTTAAATACCTGCTAAGAATTTAGCAGAGTTATTTACAGATAATCTTAATTTTGAAATCCTCTTTGCCTTATGACTTTCCTGAAACCATCTCCACTTGGCGGACAAAAAAATACACGTACTGTTGGACAAAGTTTCCAGCCGATATTTTTAATTATATTTACTCTATTGATGCTGACAGGAATCAGCATTCGCTTGGCATATTTGCAAATTACTGAAGGAGCAAGCCACCGAAAACGAGCCGAGTCAAATCGAATTCGGATGATTCCCAAACAACCAGAACGGGGGAATATCTTTGACCGCAACGGCAAACTTTTAGCCAGTACTCGTTATCCTCGCTCTGTATATTTGTGGCCGATGGCACATACCAAGCCAGCGTGGTCATTAGTAGGAGCGCGTCTATCTCAAATTCTCGACGTTCCCCAAGAAGAGATGGAAAAGAAACTAGAAGAGGCAGGTGCTAACTCTTCTTCACTCATCCGAATTGCTCGTGACTTGAATGAAGCGCAGATCACAGCATTGAAAGAGTATCAAACTGAACTTAAAGACGTAGAAATCCATACAGAAGCCGTTCGTTACTACCCCCACGCCAAGGAATTAGCTCATGTATTAGGTTATACGCGAGAACTGACCGGCGGTCAGTTAAAAGAAAAGAAGCAGGAAGGCTACAGATTGGGTGATGTAATTGGTCAAATGGGAGTTGAAAAAGCTTATGAGAAAACTCTGCGGGGCGAATGGGGCGGTCAGCAGGTAGAAGTGGATGGTGCTGGTCGCCCGCTCCGGGTTTTGGGTGAGAAACAGGCAAAACCTGGTAACGATTTGCACTTGACCATAGATTTAAATATGCAAAAGACAGCAGAAAAAGCTTTAGGCGATCGCGACGGTGCGATCGTGGCACTCGATCCAAAGAACGGTGCTGTTTTAGCTATGGTATCTCATCCCACCTTTGACCCAAATATTTTCTCGAAGCAGAAACTCACCCAAAAAGATTGGGAATTTGTCCAAGGTGCCGATCATCCCTTGGTGAATCGCGCCCTCAGCGCCTTTCCACCCGCTAGCACCTTCAAAATTGTTACCACCACAGCCGGTCTAGAATCAGGTAAATTTTCTCCTAGCACAGTTTTGCAAACCTACGGTTCCCTGAGTTTTGGCGGCACCCGATTTGGTGAATGGAATCACGCCGGATTCGGGCCATTGGGTTTTGTCGGAGCATTACAGTGGAGTAGTGATACCTTCTTCTATCAAATTGGTCGCGGAGTCGGCGGCCCAACTTTAATTGAGTGGACTCGCAAGTATGGATTTGGTAAAAGAACTGGCTTTGAGTTTGGCAACGAAGAGGCAAAAGGTTTAGTACCAGATGAGGCATGGAAGCAGAAAACTTGGAAGATACCTTGGACTGTAGGCGACAGCATTAATATGTCAATTGGTCAAGGTGCTTTACAATCGACACCTTTACAAGTCGCCATCATGTTTGCTGTGCCCGCAAATGGTGGCTATCGAGTCCAGCCGCATTTGCTTAAAGACAATGAAGAAGCAAAAAGCTGGCGAGCATCTTTAAATATGAAGCCGACAACTATAAGTGTTCTTCGTCAGGGGCTGCGGAAAGTAGTAGCTGAAGGTACGGGTAAAGCTTTGAAGCAGCCAACAGTTCCCCCAGTAGCCGGTAAGAGTGGCACGGCTGAAGCGTGGAAAGGCCGTGTTAAGCAAAATCACGCTTGGTTTGGAGCCTATGCACCTGCTGAACAGCCAGAAGTTGTGATTGTGGCATTTGCTGAACATTCCGGTGGCGGTGGTGGTAGTATTGCTGCGCCCATGATTTTACAAATTATGGAGGAATACTTTCAGCGCAAGTATCCAGGTAAGTATCAGAAACCTCAGCCTGAAAAACTAGGAAATAGCAGACGAAGCTAGACGTGGGGCATTGGGCAAAGGGAAAAGGACAAGGGGACAAGGAGAATTGAGGACAAGGAGAAAGACTAAATCACCTTGTCTTCCTGCTCCAATACTTTTCGGTTAAGGGGGAAAGGGGAATTTACCTTTACCTTTGCAATCTAGATAAAATATCTCGACCAGATGCGATCGCTAAGAAAATTGCTGAATATTACTCTCCAGCCGTTACAGAACTACTGCTTCAGCCTCCATTAGCAAAGAGAGAACAAGGAGCGAGGGATAAAACTAATTGCTCCTGACTCCTGTCTGCTGTCTTTTATGGCGATATCTTAGCGGGTTTCAAGTTTCTGGCTTTGTAGAACATTTCTAAGCTATTGCGATCGCCTACAAAACGCCAGTGCCACGGCTCATAACTCACACCTTGAGCATTATCTTTGGGAAATGACATTTCAAAGCCAAAACGCGCTGCATTAGCTTGCAGCCACCGATAAGCTTTGGTATTGTCAAAGTTAGTTTGAAGATTAGTTGCTGGTACTGCTCCGTCTCCAACATCCACAGCATAACCTGTATGATGTTCGCTATGACCAGGAGGAGCGCTGAGGGCGGCTCGTTCTGCTGGCGTTTGATTTCGCTGGGCACCGACAGCAAAAAACAACTGCTCTTGGTCTTTGACTGAGCGAAAGGCAGAAATTGGTAATAATATTACACCTGAACTCCGGGCTGCTGCTACCATCTCCTCAAACTTTTGGGCAGCAGCTTTTCGCATTCTAATGCCCCTATTTGCGGAGATGGTTACTAGTTCTGACTCAGGGGCTTCTGGGTATGGAAAATGCCCTAATACAGTATCGCTGGAATTATTAGATGCTGTCGGATTTGGAGTTGTAGGAGCAGAAGTAGCTGGTAAAGGTTGAGAATCGACGGTTTTTTTGGGTGCAGTGACGAAAAACAAAAAACCGCTAATTAAAGCCAGCAGAACAAATGCCATTACTCCCCCAATCAGCAAAATTCGGGTTGGCAACCAAATTTTAGGTGTTGCATCAGGGGTATCGCGTACAGCCACTGGAATATCATCACCAAAATCGTTCGATGAGTTTTGCGGTTTTCCAGAAAACCCTGCCTTATTCAAGGGTAAACTCCTGTTTTTGTGGAATAGCCATAACAGATTTTGCACTGGACAAAAGTAAACGTAACAGGTAGCATTTTACATCTGTGGTTCTTGGGCACAATCTTGACAAACCTTTTAGAACTATACGTCAAGCTGGGAGGATTAGTCCTGGTAGGTTTTATTCTGGGACGCAAACTACCTGTGACAGTTCCTACACGTTTAGGACTGTTTCTTTTTTGGGTGGGAGTACCCATAAGCATAGTATCGTTTTTGCGTCAATCTAGTTTATCAGGGCAAATTTGGATTGCACCTGCGATCGCTTACCTAGCCATTTTACTAGGAGCATTTTTAGCTTGGTTAGCCATTAAAGGACAAGCCTATTTTAGAAAGACTGTTCCCCAACCGCCAACTCAGGCTAGCTTGATATTAGCCGCAATGTTGGGTAATACTGGTTATCTTGGTTTTCCCATTACCTTAGCAATGGTAGGCAAGGAATACTTTGCTTGGGCGCTATTTTACGATTTGTTAGGTTCATTCCCAGGAACTTACGGCTTGGGTGTGTTGCTAGCAGCGCGTTTTGGCGTTGGTGTCCAAAATCATTGGCAGACTGCTAAGGCCATCTTAATTAATCCTGCCTTATGGAGTTTCGGATTTGGCTTGCTGGTTCGAGAAGCGACAATTCCCACAGTAGTAGAATTCTGCTTGGAGAAATTTGCTTGGTGTAGTGTAGCTTTATCTCTGGTGTTAATCGGAATGCGACTAGGGCTGCTTAAATCTTGGGGTAGCCTACCACAAGCAGGAATGAGCTTGGGAATCAAAATGTTGCTAGTTCCCTTGATATTAGGCAGTATTTTACCAGTGTTTGGAATAACTGGTTCTACAGCAAAGGTAATCGTTTTACAAATGGCTATGCCTCCAGCTTTCGGCACACTGGTAATTGCTGAGACATTCAATCTCGATCGCGATCTGGCAGTTACAGCCTTAGCTGCTGGGGCTATAGTATTGCTGGTTACTCTCCCTGTTTGGTTGTGGCTGTTTTGATTATAGATTTATGGATTGTGACACATCTCAGTTAAACTTCTACTGGATGTTGCCCATAATATGGCAAAGCCTCTGACCAATTAGGGAATTTGCCCTCTTGCCAATCGAGATTAGCTAGTTCCAAAATACTTGTCACCGTCGCTGCTAACCCAGATTGAGCTTGAATCAACTGATAATTAGTGTTCCAATTCGCTAAAGTTTCCTGCCATACTTCTGGTGTCAACACTCTATCTGATAAACACACTTTTAGTTTAGAAGTATCTGGCTCAAACTGATAAATAGCAGCAAAAATTTGATTTCGTTGGGCTGGCATTTCCACCGCAAAAGTTTTTAAATTTTGACTTTTGCCAGCTTCTGCCCAAGCTACGGCAGCCAAAGTTGAAATCGCAAATACAGGAATATCTAACTGTTGCCCTAAAGTCCGAGCAGTAACAACACCAATTCGAGTTCCCGTAAAGCCGCCGGGGCCTTTTGCAACTGCGATAAAGGACAAATCTGCCCAAGTTTGCGGTTTGATAAATTCAATTAAATATTGATGCACCAAGCTAGATAAATCACGCCCCAAATTCCAAGTTTGAGAGCGAGTTTCACCATCAAAATTACTAATTACCAAACCTAATTCTGGTGTGGTAGTATGTAGTGCCAAAGCGTATTTATTTATTGCAATGTCTTTTAGTTTCGTTGTCAAAATTATTTAAAATATCTATTTTTATAGAGTTAACGCGATTTATTTAAGCATATAACATAGCGGTTCTTAATTGAAAAACTACTGAGTAATAATCAGTCAAACAGTCTTGTTACAAGGTTTGTGAGAGCCAATGCTGTTGACTTTCTAATAGCGATTGCGGCTAGGATGGGGGATTTGGATTACCGCCTTGCTGTCTCAATAGATAGTCCAAAACTCGGTCAATTCGCTCCAAGGCAGCACCCGTAGTCAGTTGAAACTCCTGAAACTGAGATTTTTGTTCATCAAAGTTACGATCAAGCTTTAGCATAAGTGCTTCTAATCGCTCAGTTCGTGCCTTTGTTTCCTCTATTTCACTGCCTGCCTTTGTAAATAGACGTTGTGTGTGAGTGATAAAACTATCAACCTTATCAGAAACTTGGTCAACCTTTTCCCCTATCTGGTCAACACGTGCCCCTAATTGATCAAGGTGAGATTGGGTGCGGTCTTGTTTTATGGTCAACTCATCAAGGTGAGATTGGGTGCGGTCTTGTTTTATAGTCAACTCATCAAGCCGTCTGTTCGCTGATTCTGCGTAGCTAGCAGTAGAAACTAGCAATCGCTTAACAGTTTCGAGTTCATCTTCTACATGGTCTAATCGCTGTGCGTTGGTCATGCTGTTTTTGCTTGGCTGGCTTCTTTATCTTCTGCGATCGCTGATAGACAAAATCTCATTACAGCAGAAATCATGTATTTTGACCATATCGGTTGTAGGGGCGCAAGGCCTTGCGCCCCTACCGCGTGGTCTGTTTACCTGAAAATAGCTGTAAGATACACCAATCATTTCTATCAAGTGGGCACTAATTCACCAGGACGCAATTTTGACCACTTACCTGTTTCCCGCTTAAAGCTCAGACAACCAACAACATCCCATTCCATTTCAATTACATCATCTTTAGTCCGAATGTTGACATTGATAGAAGGTTCATTCGGATCAAAATCTGGTGTTTCAGTCAAGTGAGGCTGTTGGTGCTGCCCTTCTACGGCATGATAGGTAACACAGCTGTCTACATAGTGGCAATTCACGCAAATACACATAATAGAACCAACTCCAGGGGCCTTTATTGTTAATCTAACGTAAGCCCAACTGTTATTCATGAGTTGCTGGGTTGATTTTTATTACAATGCTTGAATCAATTCCTTCTACCCTAGCTCCCGAAAATTGGCCTTTTAGTTTGGAATTCCTACCACAACCCGCTTACATGGTAGGTGGCGCTGTCCGAGATGCGCTCCTGGGCAGAACTCGCGAATATCTGGATCTAGATTTTGTTATACCATCTAAAGCGGTAAAGGTAGCGAGAGCGATCGCTCATCATTACAAAGCTGGTTTTGTGTTACTTGATGCAAAACGACAAATTGCTCGTGTGGTTTTTCCCCACGCCACGGCTGATTTTGCCCAACAGGAAGGAGATAGTTTAGAAGTTGATTTGCACAGACGAGACTTTACAGTAAATGCGATCGCTTATAATCCCCATACGCAAGAAATTATCGATCCTCTGCAAGGTTATGTAGACTTACAACAGGGCATTTTGCGAATGGTATCACCCGCGAACCTAGAAGATGATCCTTTGCGGTTAATGCGAGGTTATCGCCAAGCTGCTCAACTAGGTTTTACTGTTGAGCCAGCTACCCAAGCCGCAATTCGTGCTTTGGCATCGCATATCAGCAAAGTTGCAGCCGAAAGAGTTAGGGTAGAAATTGGCTATCTATTGGCAAATTCTCAGGGTACTCCTTGGATCACAACGGCTTGGGAAGATGGTTTACTTGCCCCTTTCTTCAAAAATGCCACCCGTGAAAGCTTGTTAAAACTAGCAGCAGTTGACACCGCCGCCGCCTTACTTACAGAAAATTGGCAACAACTAGGGGCACAACTGCAAGAATATGTCCGCGATAGTATTAAAACTACTTGGCTAGGTATTGCCAAACTTGCTTGTCTTGTCAACCCAGATCCAGTATTAGCAGAAAAAGAGCTACAGGAACTAACTTATAGTCGTGCCGAAATCCGAGGTGTAACTACTGCTCTGAAACTGTTACCGCAATTTCAAGTAGTGGATATGTCCTTACGAGAACAATACTTTTTGTTTCATAACGCAGATATTGTGTTCCTCGCTACGGCAGTGCTAGCTGTAGCAATTAATAATTTGGTAGAGGCAATATCTAGTGACAAGCCACTACACACAGCAGTGGAAACTAAATCTTTGAGCTACCAAGTCTTAGCACCTTTGATCGACCGCTACCTCAACCCTGATGATGCGATCGCTCATCCCACTCCATTAGTAAGCGGGAAGGAGTTGATCGTAGCATTAGATATTCCAGCTTCGCCAATTATCGGTCAACTGCTGACTGAAATTGGTGTAGCACAAGCTGAGGGGAAACTTTCAACCCCAACAGAGGCGATCGCTTATGCACGTCAGTTACTTGATGGTTAAATATACTTAATTAATTTATGGTAATGTAACAAAGGCGATGCCTACGCAATTTTAGCACTCCTGGCTAAGGCTAGTAAATCTGCAACTTCAAGTACTTTAAGTATTCCCCTATTTACCATAAAATACCAATCTTTTATAGTCAATTCTGGCAATTACATACATCACTTATGCTAATATTTGCTTGATGTTATGACTGCTTTGCTATGTTATTTCCTGAAATTTAGTGCCGATGGACAACCGAATGAATATACACTAACCTATTTATTTTTATGCCTTAGTTGGTCGTCTGAAGATACTCTCGTACATTTACTTAAACACTTACTAGAAAAAAAGATTTTCAGGTTTTCTTAATGGATAAAGTTTTTATGCCTAGCTTTTCTTGGACAGGACTAACTGCTTATGAATGGACAGCCTTTAATTTTGGTTGTAGAACAGAGTTTACATGATTTAGAGCTACTTAATTCTCATCTAGGAATATTAAATTTTTCATGTATTTGTACTAAACAAGGGGTGAGGGCTGTGATGTTGGCACAAACTCATCAACCAGATTTAATCCTGCTAGATATGAAGCTATCTAATTTGAGTGCGAACCAAGTCATTGACGATCTCAAACATGACTCAAAAACTGCTAGCATTCCAATCATTGCAGTCACACCTTTAAAAAGGGTACAAGACGATCGCTCCACGATGCTCACAGCATTTGATGATTGCATTACTAAACCCTATGATTTTAATCAATTAGAAGTGGTAATCAGTCGCCACATCAGTCAGCTAAATTCCTAACATTTATCTTGGGAATAGATTCGGGATTACGAACTTCAGGTAATTCCTTGAGAATCACAACAATCCCAGTACGCCCTGTTGTTAAATTGGTGTTTGTCATCAAGTAAAGGATAGGTTGACCAATAATTTCCTCAATCAAATTTTTTAAATCTGGTTTAATTATTTTCTCTAAATATAATCGTACTTGTTCAGCTAAAGTATCATAACCTCCTTTCAGTAAAGTTTCTTCAGCTTTGGTAACAGAGCTTTCTAGAGAAATTACGATTTCGGTATCAAAAAAATGACAAATGATTTGGCTAGGAGACTTTCCTAGTCGATCGTTATATAAATTTATGATGCGCTGTGATATTTCTGTTTCTAATTGTCCAATAGTCGGTTGTACCATTAGTATCTACTATGTAATATTTATCTTTCTAATCGGGGAATTTAAGTATCCAACATTATAGTAGATGATTATGGAAGAGTCTGAAAAAATCAATCACTATTTTATATGAAGTTAGTGTATCAATGTGATGTATTTAGTATGCATTTATTTAAGAATATTTCCAAATTAAACGAAGTAAAATTTGTTAACTAACGATTTGTGCAGTGTTCGGCTAATAACTGGATTTAATCGTCATTTGCTCATGAATAATTAGCTTATTTTGTGCCAAATAAGCTTAGGCGTAGCCCGTCGTCCATTTCCCAACCCAGGAATAATATAGCCATGTTCATCCAAATGGTCATCAATGACAGCCTCATACAGTGTTACATCAGAATGTAATGTACATTACAAAACTCTCTATACCTTGCTGTGCAGTGAATAAGCAGAGAAACTTAGGTTCTAATAAAGAGTATGTTAGCCACTGAGACAATTTTTGAAAAACCAATACAATATATTCGGCATTAATTCTTATAAGGCTATATCTTCCATTCTGGCGACACATTGTGTACGGACGAAGCAACTGTGATTGCAATACTTTTCGGTTAAGGGGGAAAGGGAAAGGGTTTGAATTTAGCTTTACCCCAAGCCCAGTAACCTTTCCCCAGACCAAAAGAGAGATTGTTGGCGTTTATCCGAAAAGTATTGTCTGTGATTCTGCAATGCCCAAGCCCTTGGCAATTCCTGGTAAATACCAAACTGGCTCAACTGTGGCTTTGGTGATAACCAAATTACCGCCTGGTTTCATAATCTTGCTATCTACCTGCAAATAACCTTTGTCTACTGCATCTTGCAGTTCTGGCATATTGATGTGAGCTTGAGTAATAAATAGTGCCAAAGGGATTTGTTAGCTACCTGTAGTCAGTTTTTATTTTTATGACTCCAAATATCTAGTATGGTATTAGTCGTATTGTTGAACACAATAAATCTCACAGGAATTTCATAATTAGCGATTAATCACGGCTAATTTAAAGATGACTTTAAAAATGATTTAATCGAGAAAATTTGTGAGAAAGTTAATACAAAGGTATATTCACTGATGTCAAATTCATGGATTCTTTATTTATCAATTCATTACTTGAAGAGTTGAAAAACCCGGATGCCACAGTGCGCGACAAGGCAACCAGAAAAATCTGGCGGATCTGGTTTCAGCAAAAGGGAATCTATGGGCTGGAAATAATTGACCGCAGTCAAAAGTTACTGGATGCAGGTGAAATTGCTGAAGCTGAAACATCGCTGACGGCATTAATTAAAGACCAGCCAGATTTTGCCGAAGCTTGGAATCGTCGAGCTTTCCTCTATTACAGTATTGGCGATTATCAAAAATCTCTGGCAGATTGTCAGATGGTTATACAGATAAATCCAATACATTTTGGGGCGCTTCATGGTATGGGCTTATGTTATGCAGCACTAGGAGAGTATGGTCAAGCTATCCGAGCTTTTCAACGTGCTTTAGAAATTCAGCCCTATTCTTTAGTCAATCAAAAGTTGATTCTAGAATGTACATTTAGATTCAGCTACAACGGCAGATAAGAGAAAGCATCATACTGTTTTATGAATCCGTTATCATCCTCATCAACAACAATTCATCGCCTTAGTCGTCATAATTTTATTCAATACACTTCTATCTGAATTAATAGCAGCGTCATTGCTGCTTGTACTAACAGCAACTAACCGTCAACTAACAATTCTCAGTTGAATAAAGTTAACTTTAGTACAAACTAGATAGCGCAAGCGGAACACGATGGATTTTACTAAGCGATGTCTACGACGGTCTGCGCCTATGTCACTGGTCAAAGACTACGGTTTAAGATGTAACTATCAAAACGAGTGGTCTCTGGGTTCTCAGTGGTACTCAATTGTTGATGGGGGTACGGTAGATTCCTTTATGAGTTATGGTATGGATGTCGTGAATGCCATAGCCACAGTTACAGCAATTTTCAAGAAAGACCCCTGGTGTCTTATTGCACATCCCAACTCAGCAATTAAAATTCTTGCCGATATTATCTTTTACTCTGCTCAATAAATCTACTTATCTCACTTACTGAAACTATAGGAAAGGCAATACTAAACTTACACTCGACATATTGCCCTTCTATCAACTGATAAAACTTTAAATATTGCCCGTCGTATCTCCAAAGTTCAGTTACACCCAACGCTGAATAAATCCCCAATTTGTTAACTGAACTGCTGGTAATGTCAATCTCAATTGCTAAGTCAGGTGGCGGATCATTTTCTAAATCTAAAGTTTGCTTACCTCTAATAGCTAGCTCATTCTCGATATAGTAGCAAGTATCAGGTTCTATTCCCCGATTTGATATTTTCCGCTTCAATGTTGTAGAACCAGCGCTTCTAATTTCAATTCCTAATTCTTCAGCTAAAACTAGAATAAAACGGTCAAATTGAATTTTGGGGTTTTCATGTTCAAAAAGTGAAGTCATGATTTCTAAAACACCGCAGTCATAAGCAAACTGAGAACCTCTATCTTCACCTGTATCTCTCAGCAAGGCTTCAAAGGTTTCCCAGCTAATGTTATGTAGCACTGTTCTTTGTTCACCAACCGTTGACTTGACAAGCATATCTTAGAAAAATAAGCCAGTAATTATATTTATCAATTAGGTAAACTTTAACCTATCTTCCCCTGCACCCAAGCGCGGAAGGATTGTACCAAATCAATTTCATCCATAGTTTTACTTTGCTGGATAAATCTATTCATATCACTAACAGAAATTAAAGGGAAAGCGATACTCGAATTAATTTCAATATATTCACTTGCTACTAGCTGATAAAATTTTAAAACTTCACCGTCATATCTCCATAATTCTCCTACACCTAAAGCCGCATAAATATTAAATTTATTAACAGAAGTGCTAGTAATATCAATTTCAACTGCTAAATCCGGTGCTGGATCTGTTCTTAAATCTAATTCTTGTTTACCTCTAATTAATGGCTCATTTTGAATATAATAGCAAGTATCGGGTTCTATTCCCTTTGTTATTGGTTTACGTTTTAATGTTGTAGAACCAGCACTTCTAATTTTAGTTTTTAATTCCACTGCTAAAGCGAATATCAATCGGTCAAACTGAATTTTGGGGTTTTCGTGTTCAAAAAGTGGAGTCATAATTTCTAAAATGCCGCAGTCGTAAACAAACCGAGAACCTCTATGCTCACCTGTATCTCTCAGCAAGGCTTCAAAGGTTTCCCAGCTAACGTTGTGTAAGACTGTTCTTTGTTCCGCAAGGGTTGACTTGACAAGCATATTACAATACTTTTTCTGTCAGAATATTAGATAAAATTCCGATAATTTTACCTATGTCATTAATATAATACTCGCTCAAGTCAATTTCAATCACTTGCCCAATAAGTTTCAAAAACTTCCAGTTAGTTCCAGTGGTGACAGTTCCATAAATTGCCTGAATGTTATTACCCACACGTTCATTAAACAATTTAGCTGCTAACATCTCTGCTACACACTGACCTAATCCCGCATTGATATTTTATTTTTTAGCTTCTACAATTGTGACAACTGGTGCGTTCAAAATTAGTAACTCTGCTGAACGGCTAATAATAAAATCGCAATTTCCATTTAACCCTTGTGCTGAATCAACAGTAAAATCGATACCAGAAAATAAACTTATTTGATTATTTAAATATTTCCTTACAGCAATTAAAATAGGTGCAATAATCATCTCTGAGCGGGATTTTTCAGTATTACTAGCAAGAGCTAAAGGTACATTTTCCCGCAATACTTCTGCAAGTAATGGTGGACACTCTACTTCATGTACAGATGCAAATATATCAGTTTTATCAGAAATAGTTAGGCCAAAGGTTTTTCTAACTCTGTCTAAAGTAAAGTCACTGTATAGCACTTTAGTTTCTCTTGTAAATAATCCAGATAATTAAATTGTGCCAACTATTAGCAAGATATGTTGCTGATATTTGGCACAATCACTATCTAAATATTTTGTAACTTTAAGCAAGGAAACCTGCAAAAAAGTCGAGAGTTTCTTTCAGTGCTTTGATGAAAATATCAATTTCCTCGCGGGTGTTGTAGAAAGATAGACTTGCTCGTGCGGTTGCAGCAAGACCTAAATAACGGTGTAATGGTTGTGTGCAGTGGTGTCCAGAACGGATAGCAACGCCTTCTTGATCTAATAATGTAGATAAGTCGTTGGCGTGAACTTCCCCGGCGGTGAATGACACAAGAGCAGCTCTACCTTCACCTTTTGCATTTGGTTTGGGGCCGTAAATTCTAATTTGGGGAATTTGCTCTAATTGTTGGAACAAATAAGCGGTTAATTCTGCTTCATAGGCGTGAATTTTATCCATGCCGATACTGCTAAGATAATCTATCGCAGCACCAAGTGCGATCGCTTCTCCAATTGCAGGTGTACCTGCTTCAAATTTATGCGGTAACTCTGCGTATGTAGAATGGTCTAAATACACCTCTGCTATCATCTCACCACCGCCAAAAAATGGTGGCATTGATTCTAGTAATTCCAACTTGCCATACAGAAATCCTATCCCAGTTGGCGCACACATTTTATGGCCCGAAGCTACCAACCAGTCACAATCTATCTGCTGCACATCGACAGGATAGTGAGGAACACTTTGGCAAGCATCAACTAAAAATTTAGCACCGTAGCTGTGAGCGATCGCACCAATTTCTGCCACTGGGTTAATGCAACCCAAAGTATTAGAAATATGCACCACCGACACCAACTTGGTTTTGTCGGAGATCAGCTTTTTATACTGTGACAAATCAAAAGTCTCTTCAGGTGTCAGTTCCACGAATTTCAGTACTGCACCCGTTTTTTGTGCTACCAATTGCCAAGGCACAATATTACTGTGGTGTTCCATCACCGACAGAATAATCTCATCCCCAGGCTGCAAATTATTCATTCCCCAACTGTAAGCTACTAGGTTAATCGCTTCACTTGCGTTGCGGGTGTAGACGATTTCCTGACGGGATGCAGCATTAATGAATTTGGCAACTTTATCTCGCGCACCTTCATAAGCATCAGTAGCTTTAGCACTCAGGGAATGGGCACCTCGATGCACGTTAGCATTATAGTGTTCGTAATAATCCCGCAGGGTATTTAACACCAACAAAGGCTTTTGCGATGTTGCAGCATTATCTAGATAGACCAAGGGTTTTCCGTTAACTTCCTGATGCAATATCGGGAAGTCAGGGCGAACTTTATCAGCAAGGGTTTTGGTAGAGGTGAAAGTCATTGGTAGATTAGTTATTACTCATTAGTCAGGGACTTGAGATTATTCACTGTGTTTAAAAGGATTTCTCGCAGAGAGGGAATCGGTATTTGGTTGATAACTTCAGCAGCGAAGGCGTTAATTAATAACTTTCGAGCATCGTTTTCATCAATTCCCCGACTTTGCAGATAGAATATTTCATCATCTTCCAATTGGCTAACGGTAGCACCGTGGGCGCATTTTACATTATCCGCCGTAATTTCCAATTGGGGTTTGGTATCAACTCTGGCTTTAGACGATAGCAGCAAATTGCGATTCAACTGGGATGCATTTGTTAACTGCGCTAGTTTGGGTACAAAAACTTTACCATTGAACACCGCATGAGCGCGATCGCCTACAATACATTTATGCAATTGGTCACTTGTACCGTGGGGATAGTTGAGTGCGATCGCACTGTGAGTATCAGACAACTGCTTACCAGAGATTATTGTCAAACCATTGAGAGTAGTTTGTGTCTGCTCACCAGTTTGCAAAATCTCCAAATTGTGCCGTGACAACTTCGCACCTAAAGTGATGGCATGACAAGTATATCGACTATCACGAGCTTGTGCGATCGCAGTTTTCCCAATATGAAAAGCCTCTGCACCTTCTCGCTCAACCCTAGTGTGCCTCACTTCCGCGTTGTCACCAACCCAAACTTCCGTAACCGCGTTAGTTAAGTAAACTTCTTCCTTCGCGTTCTCTGCGCCTTCGCGGTTCGTATACTCTTCAACCAACGTCACCTGCGAACCACTTTCCGCCACCACTAAACAACGCGGCTGCGAAATCGCCGCCGTCTCACCCGCAACCGAAATAAACACCAGATGAATTGGCGTTTCGACTACCACATTCTTCTTTACCCACACCACAGCTGCATCAGTTATCCCAGCTGTATTGAGAGCAGTAAAAACTTCTTGCGCTCCCTCAGCTTGAGCTAAATACTGCCGTACAGCTTGCTGCTCAACCACAGACAAACCAACCAAATTACTCACTACAATTCCAGATGGTAAATCTGAAACTGCTGAGAACTCCGGCGCAAAAACGCCATTAACAAATACCAAACGACTATTAGCCGCCTCTGGCAAAATATCAAATTCTAGAGACGCAAAATTTCCCACCTCTACATTAAATTGCACCTTTCGTAGAGACGACAAATCAGTAAATCGCCATTCTTCCTCGCGGGTAGTCGGGAGAATCGAGTGACGTACCCAATTAGCAGCACTTTGGCGTAATTCCTGCAACCAACCTTCTGTTTTAGTCGCTGTTACTTGATTTAACAACCCAGTCAGATAATCATCTCTATCTAACATCGATGTCAAACTGACTGCATTTGAATTAGGTATTGGACTAGGAGATACTTGAATATTCATTACACACCCACCTCAGCAGCTGCAAATTCTTCCAGCACCCAGTCATAACCGCGAGACTCTAATTCCAGCGCCAATTCCTTACCACCACTGGTAATAATTCGCCCCTGTGCCATCACATGCACAAAATCAGGCACAATATAATCGAGTAACCGTTGGTAGTGAGTAATCAAAATTGTCGAATTGTCTGAACTTGCCAGTTGATTTACCCCATTCGCCACAATTCTGAGCGCGTCAATATCCAAACCCGAATCTGTCTCATCCAAAATTCCTAACTTTGGCTCCAGCAACGCCATTTGCAGAATTTCATTCCGCTTTTTCTCGCCACCAGAAAACCCTTCATTCAAACTCCGACTGAGAAAACTGGCATTCATCTTCACCACATCCAGCTTTTCCTCAATCAAATCGTCAAAATCAAAAGCGTCTATTTCCTCTAAACCTTGCGCCTTGCGACGGGAATTGTACGCCACCCGCAAGAAATCCAAATTGCTCACACCGGGAATTTCTAACGGATACTGAAACGCCAAAAATACACCACTTCTGGCGCGTTCCTCAGGCTCCAACTCCAGCAGATTTTGCCCTTGGAAAATCACCTCACCGCCAGTCACCTCATACGCCGGATGTCCAGCCAACACCTTAGAAAAGGTACTCTTACCAGAACCATTCGGCCCCATAATCGCATGAATTTCACCCGATCGCACCTCCAGATTCACACCTTTCAAAATCGGTGTCCCATCAACATTAGCCGTCAGATTCCGTACTGACAGCACAACTTCACTATTTTCAATAATCATCTTCTCTCCCTTTTCTCTCTGCGCTCTTGGCGTCTTGGCGGTTCGTTACTCTTCCAAAAGATAAACACAGAACGCCGATGTCCCTGTGTTTATCCTTGCTTCCATTTATCCAACACTGCCTTCCAACTTCAAACTCAACAACTTATCAGCTTCCACAGCAAACTCCATCGGTAGCTGATTGAAAACATCCTTACAGAAGCCGCTAATCATCATCGAAATAGCATCTTCTGAAGAAATACCCCGTTGAGCAAAGTAAAATAACTGATCTTCCCCAATTTTAGAAGTAGAAGCTTCATGCTCCACCTTCGCACCGTTATTTTGCACCTGAATATAAGGGAAAGTGTTGGCATGGGCATTATCCCCAATCAGCATTGAGTCACACTGAGAATAATTTCTCGCCCCTTTCGCCGTTGGATTGACTTTCACCAAACCCCGGTAACTATTACTAGAATTACCTGCGGAGATTCCTTTAGAAATAATTGTACTGCGGGTATTCTTACCTACATGAATCATCTTACTACCCGTATCTGCTTGCTGCTGATGATTTGTCAGCGCCACCGAGTAAAACTCACCCACAGAGTTATCACCCACCAACACACAGCTAGGATATTTCCAAGTAATTGCCGAACCTGTTTCTACTTGAGTCCAGGAAATCTTGGAATTTACGCCCTGACACAAACCGCGCTTGGTGACAAAGTTGTAAATACCGCCTTTACCATTGGCATCTCCAGCGTACCAATTTTGCACGGTGGAGTATTTAATTTCGGCGTTGTCGAGGGCGACGAGTTCCACAACTGCGGCGTGCAGCTGGTTGCTATCATACATCGGTGCGGTGCAACCTTCGAGGTAAGAAACATAACTACCTTCTTCAGCGACAATCAAAGTCCGCTCAAATTGTCCCGTATCACCAGAGTTGATGCGGAAGTAGGTAGACAGTTCCATTGGGCATTTCACGCCTTTAGGAATGTATACAAAAGAACCATCGCTAAATACGGCGGCGTTCAAGGCGGCAAAATAATTGTCAGCTATAGGAACAACGCTACCCAAATATTTTTTAATCAGTTCTGGGTGTTCTTGCAACGCTTCGGAAAACGAACAGAAAATAACGCCATCTTCCGCTAATTTTTCTTTAAATGTAGTGGCGACAGAAACGCTATCGAAAATTGCATCAACAGCGACATTTGCCAACCGCTTCTGTTCAGATAGAGAAATGCCTAATTTCTCAAAGGTTTCTAAAAGGGTTGGATCAACTTCATCCAAGCTGTTTAGTTTTTCTTTCTTGCGTTTTGGCGCTGAGTAATAAATGATATCCTGATAATTAATTGGCGGATACTTGACATTCGGCCAAGTTGGTTCCGTCATTTTTTGCCACTGGCGATAAGCTCTGAGGCGGAAGTCCAGCATGAACTGCGGCTCGTTCTTCTTAGATGAGATCAAGCGAACAACGTCCTCGTCTAGTCCACGCGGAATAGTGTCGGCTTCAATATCTGTAATAAAGCCGTACTTGTAGGGTTGGTTGACTAAGGTTTTGACAGTGGCACTCATCAGTAATAATCTCTCGTGTTCTGAACTCTTTTAGGATGGGAGACGGGCTGCGGCTAACCGATTTCCATCTCCCGTTACGGAATGGTTACACGCCTGCTAGAATAGTGGTGGAGAGTAAAACAACAGCTATGTTGTTTAATCTATCTTCATTTTACGCTAAATTAACAACAACAATGTTGTCTAAGTCAAACAATTTTGGATTTTAGATTTGCAATTTTAGATTTAAAAAGATCACAAAGGTGCTTGGCTCAAGGATTTTAGATTGACGATAGCGTAGCGGGGCATATACCAGAAAACTTTTTAAATCCAAAATCCAAAATCCAAAATCGGCACAGTCAAATTTTCCAAGAAATTAATTTTTGGGGCGTTCGCTGAACGTCTCGCACCACATGAAGATGGCGACTACCCACCAGTCCTCAACCAAGCAAGATATCCTAGAATATCTGCACAAACACGAAAAAGCAACGGCTTTGGAGCTAGCTGAAGTTTTAGACGTTACCCCCCAAGCTATTCGTCGCCATCTCAAAGATTTGGAGACGGAGGAGCTAGTTTTGTATTCTACATCAGTGCAGGCGGCGGGGATGGGGCGTCCGCAGCATCTTTATCAACTGAGTCGTCAGGGACGCGATCGCTTGCATCGAACAATGAGCGATCGCTTTGGTGATGGACACGGAAATTTTGCGGTTTCGCTGCTAGACACCTTAGCCGAAACGGTAGGACACGACCAATTTAAATCGATTTTAGAGAAACAGTGGCAGCGCAAAGCTAAAGAATACCGCAATCGCGTCGGTAACGGTTCACTGCGAGAACGTGTAGCCAACTTAGTAGAGTTGAGAAAAGCGGAAGGCTTCATGGCAGAGTATCACGCTGTTGATGTAAATGACTGCTTTGAGAGCGATCGCTTTATCTTAATGGAGCATAACTGTGCAATTTCTAACGTTGCCGAGTCTTTCCCCAGCATTTGTGGTCACGAATTAGAAATGTTTGCAGCCGTCTTACCTGATTGTACCGTAGAACGCACCCACTGGATTATTGATGGCGAACACCGTTGTGGCTATTTAGTACAAATTCGTCAGTAAAGTTCTCATAAACAAACTCGGTTTACATCTAGTCGTGGTAATGGATAATAGCTGAATAGCAACTAAGTTTGAGATAGCATTTATGGATGTACTACCACAGCAACCATCAACACAATTTTTAACCCTGGAAGAGTCAGCAAAAGTAGACGCGGCGTTGTTGTCTTCCCCAGAAAAATTTTTAACAAGATTGACAATTTCATCACTGAAGCTTTTGAAGCATATTGCCCAAGAGTACGGTATTGCTATTGAAGATTTGACAACACAGCAAGTAATTGCCTGGTTTGAAAAAGATGGCAAAATTCGTCGTGAGCAGGGAATTGAAGGTTCATATCTCAAATGGTGAACCGTGGAAGGTGGGTTTTTCTAGGTCATAGTAGTTATTTCTAGTTAGTTGTAATTTTGTTGGTAATAATAATACTCTAATTTTAAATAATAAATAAAAAGCACCTTTTTGAAGGTGCTTTTATTTGAAAATAAATAACATTTTCTTTGTCAAACAATTATTTAAGCATTGTAATTGTTAGTACGAGGACTACGAGCGCCAGTTACAGCTCCAATCATTGAGGCTATTAAACCCAATAAAGAACCAAACACAAACCACCACAATCCCGAACGTATATTAGCTGCCGTATCACGAGCTTGTTGGGCACTTATATTTGCTTGTGGTACATTAACACCACCTTGCTGTTGTACCTGGTTTATGACTTCTCCTGCGTTAGAAGCAGCAACACCAAAAGCACCAGATACTCCACTTGCTAAAAGCCATGAGCTAACTGCCAAAGTCGTTGCCCAAAGAATTGCGCCGTTAAGAAGAGCTGTATTGCGGTTCATCGGCCCACAAGCACGGGCTGTAACCCAACCACCAGTAAATAGGGAAATTAGTAAAGCGATAGTTGACCAAAGCCCCGCATTACCCGCAGCGTTAGGAGCAATTGTTCTAGGTGCACCTGAACCTGCAACTGTGCCTGCCGCAACCGCCGCAATGATAGAACTCAAAATTAATTGTGTAGCTAAAGAAACCAACAAACCAGCAATAATTGGCCCCCAGCGAACACGGTCGTGATATTCAGCTACTCGACCTGCTACCACAGTATCAGTAGATATAACGTCATCACCTGTCCGATTTACGTATGACATCGCTTATGTTCTCCAGTGCTGTTTCAGCAAAGTTCCTGCTCGGGTATATTCATCTTTATGCTTCAAATTAAATAACTAAATGTTCTGTTTTAATCTCTATCGATAGAAAGATTTAATAGGTCTATCTTTAGCCAGAAAAAAACTTTATTTAACAATTTTTAATATAGTTTAGTGTTTATTTATGTATTTTTCCTAAAATTTCCATTTAAAAACTCTTAACTTAAAATATAACTATTAGTTAGCTATCAGAAACCAGCTTTAAAGATGTATGCCATTAGACTTAATCTAACTAAAGCTTTGTAATGATTGTCAAAAGTTAAAATCATCAAAAATTAACGCGTCCTTACAGCAGTGCCTGTGGCAGTAATCAGCAAAAGAACTCCTGACTGGTCAAGATTGATTGTGCCAGTATCAATTTCAATCCCAATTACAGCATTTGCTCCTAAACGTTGTGCGCGTTGTTCTAATTCTTCTAGTGCCTTGCGTTGACCCTGCTCAAATAGACGCTCATAGCTAGCAGTGCGTCCACCGATAATATCTCGAATCCCAGCCAAAAAGTCCCGCAAGAAATTGCTGCCGTAGACGACTTCTGCTGTCACAATGCCTAAATATGACTCAATCACGGCTCCTTGAATTACATCAGTGGTAGTTATAATCATAAATTAACCTCCTAATATGGGATATGTCTTAATATTGATCATCCAAAGTATTTCTCAAAGCAATTGAGAAATTGTAACTATTATTACAGAATACAGGCTTGATAAACATCCTCTCAAACAATTTTAGATTACACTTTGCTTTTGAGTCTTGTTTTAAGCACAAACCAGAATTTAAAGGAACATTTTACAGATTAGATTTATCTAACCCTTTTAATGGCCAAAAAAGGATGTGAATATCTCGATGATAACTTCTCAAAGGGTAGTATCAAAGACTAAAAATGTGAGATGAAATTAGATACAGAGTTAGCAAATTATGAAATTAAATAAAAATAACAATAGATATCAAAGCCTGTAAGCTTAGTGCATCAGAATCTAGGATTAAGTTAGATGCCTGTGATTTTTTCAGGTAACACGTATAACTACTGATTAAAAAAGGTGTTATTTTTCTATGTATTAGTTTATATATAGAGTACTTTCACCTGTTATCCGATCGCTTACACTTCATCCTTCAGTAAAAACTCTGTTATGTAGTGCTAAATGTAAAAGAAAGGAGAATAAACTATTAACATCTTAATGAATACGAAGAAATACAGTTTTCAAAAGTCCATATTTTTGTTTTAATGTACAAGAAAAAGTCCTCTAAAATTTCAGGAAATTTACTGTGTACAAGCCAACATCATTCGTGTTTAGTGTGGTGTTACTAGGATGTTTTACTTTCACCATACCTTTAGTAGCTCAGGCTCAGGTATTAGTGGCGCAAGCCAAAAACCCAGAGTTAAAGCAATTACTGGAGGAAGGACGAAGATTAGTGAATGGCGGGGATTATGGTGGTGCGATCGCTGTTTATCAGCAAGCAGCTAGTATAGACCCCAAGAATGCTAAAATACATTCAGGTATTGGGTATTTATACGCTCAACAGGGAAATTACCAGGCAGCATTAGCAGCTTATCGTCGGGCGATCGGTATCAACCCTAACAATAGTGATTTTTACTACGCTGTGGGTTACATCAAAGCCAATTTGGGCGACACACGTGGGGCAAAGGAAGGTTATCGTCGTGCGATACAGCTGAACCGTAACAACGTCAACGCCTATTTAGGATTGGCTGTGACCCAATCTCGTATGGGAGACTATAATGCCGCTACCTGGGCATACCAACAAGCAATCGACTTGGATAAAAACAACGCCCAGACTTATGAGTTGATGGGTTCAATGTATAAACAGCGACGACAAGCCAAACAAGCAAACAGCTTGCTTCAGAAAGCCCGTGACTTGTACAAACGGCGCAATGACTCAGATGGCGTAGAAAGGGTAGAAGCCATGCTGCGGCAGTTAGGAGGATGAGGTTAATCTAACTGGCGTCCCGTTAATTCCACAAAAATATCTTCCAGATTAGAGGGACGCACCATCATTCCGGTTTTATCGGGCTGTTCATTCAAGTAGATATTTGCTGCTTCCAAGGATGGAAAAAACAGATATTCCCAATTACGAGCGCCATCACTTCCCACATTAGACACACCTAATTGTTTCATCACCAAACCTTCACCGTGAGCAGAACGCAGCTGTTGTAAAGTTCCCAAAGAAATCAGTTTACCACTATCCATAATACCGATGCGTCCTGGCTTGGTAGAACCAAAGGCATCGCACAAAAATTCGACCTCATCCATATAATGGGTCGTCAGTAGCATCGTCATCCCTTGTTTATTTAAATCTCGAATAATTTCCCAGAGGCGTCGCCTGGTCTGGGGGTCTAGTCCTACGGTTGGTTCATCTAAAAACAAAATTTGCGGTTGATGCAATAAAGCTCTCGCAATTTGCAAGCGTCGTTTCATACCCCCAGACAGGGTTTTTACCAAATCATCACGTTTTTCTGCTAGCTCAACATATTCTAGCCATTGATTTATCAATTTTTGTCGCTGCGGATTGCTAATGTGATGTAGTCTCCCGTGCAGTTCCATATTTTCCCAGACGGTTAAATCGTTATCCACACTGACCTGTTGCAAGACTACACCAATACTCTGTTTTGCCAACGTTGCTTGGCGCATCACATCATATCCACCTACTTCTATGCGTCCTTCGGATGGTTTCGTGAGTGTAGTCAGCATCCGAATTGTGGTTGATTTACCCGCACCGTTCGGGCCAAGTAGAGCAAATATCTCCCCCGCTTCAATTTGGAATGAAAGGTCATTGACTACAGGTACATTGTTGTAAAACTTGTAGACGTTTTCTAGAAAGACAGCAGCAGTCACGTCGCTTCGCTCCGAATTAAAAATTAAAAATTAACCAGCTCATAAATAAATTTAGTTGCTTTGTATCCTTTTCTGTTAGGTCATGGATAAATTTGCTCACACCAGTTCATAATCAAGACTACCATTCTGATTACATCAAACTAAATATATTTTATTAACCCTTAGATAACTCAATCTTTACTTGTTGACAGAACAACGTGTGGTAAACACTTATCCTGTAATACTTTAGTTTAAGGTTGCTGTTATTTAGTATGGAATCTCATCACCCATTGAAGCTAAATCGGCGTCAGTTTTTGCTACATTCAGCTATCACAGATGGTGGAATTATTTCCACAAATTTTGTCGCTAAATCACCAGTTTTTGGCGAAGCACCTGCAATTATCACCTCTGATAGAATGCGTCCTGGCATACCTTATGGTGTAGCTAACGGAGATATATCTAACGATAGCATCGTGATTTGGAGTCGGAGCGATCGCCCTGCCAAAATGATCGTAGAATATTCTACCAGCGAATCTTTTCGCAACGTGCAGCGAGTTGTCGGGCCTAATGCTTTAAAAAATAGCGACTTTACAGCACGACTTTATCTGAAGAATCTGCCACCAGACCAAAAATTATTTTATCGGGTGATTTTCCAAGATTTAGATTATCAACGCACCTACAGCGCTCCTTTTTATGGTACTTTCCGAACTCCCCCCAAATCTGGACGAGATATATTCTTTGTTTGGGGTGGCGACACCGCCGGTCAAGGATGGGGGATTAATCCTGATTTCGGTGGGATGAAAATTTACGAAACTATGCGCCAACTTCATCCCGATTTTTTCATCCATTCTGGCGATAATATTTATGCTGATGGCCCGATTCAATCAGAAGTAACTTTAGACGACGGCACAATTTGGAAAAACATCACCACACCAGAAAAATCAAAAGTAGCAGAAACTCTCACAGAATATCGTGGTAACTATATCTACAATTTGCTTGATAAAAATATCAAGCGTTTCAATGCTGAAGTTCCCATATTGGCACAGTGGGACGACCATGAAACAAGAAACAATTGGTATCCTGGGCAAATTATCCTCAACGATGACCGTTATACAATTAAGGATGTTAACTTGCTAGCTCAAAGGGCAAGACAAGCATTTTTAGAATATCTGCCTATTGGATATGAAAGCAATAATCCAGATAAAGCGAAAATTTATCGCTCTTTCAACTATGGCCCATTATTAGACATTTTCATGCTGGATGAGCGCACCTACCGGGGGCCAAATTCCTCTAATAATCAGCCAGTACCAAGTAAAGAAACAGACTTTTTGAGCAGAAAACAAGTGCAATGGTTGAAAAGGCAATTGCTGTCATCAAAAGCAACATGGAAAGTGATTGCTAGTGATATGCCTTTGGGACTGCTAGTTCGAGATGGTAGCACTGATTTTGAAGCTTGGGCTAATGGAGATGGCCCAGCTTTAGGAAGAGAATTAGAACTTGCCGATTTACTACGATTTATCAAAAATAAAAATATCCAGAATGTTGTTTGGTTAACTGCTGATGTACATTATGCAGCAGCCCATTATTACGACCCCGCTAAAGCAAAGTTTACTGACTTTAAGCCTTTTTGGGAGTTTGTTGCCGGACCGCTTAACTCTGGTACATTTGGGCCAAACGAATTAGAAAATACCTTTGGACCACAATTGATATTTCAAAGCCTCCCTCCAGGTACAAAAGCAAATCGACCGCCTAGTGAAGGCTTGCAATTCTTTGGAGGAGTTAAAATTGATGGAAATACAAAGGTGATGACGGTAACGTTGCGTAACTTGGCTGGGAAGGCTGTTTACAGTGTAGATTTACCGCCAGAAAAATAAATCGCCAAAATCACAGTGAGAGGTAGCCAGTTAGATAGAGTAATTACGCAATTTTTTACTTTGTCTGCTGGCTTTGCTGTTTTTTGGGTGGGATGTTGAAGGATAAAAAAATTGTGCGATCACCACTGTTAGGAGCTAAATTGAAGTAAGTAGAGTTTTGGAGTTGATCGTGCTTAAGCAACTCATCTTAGAAAACTGGAAAAGTTTCCGTTACGCCGAGCTTCCACTTGACCCGTTGACTGTTCTGATTGGTACAAATGCAAGTGGAAAATCTAATGTGGTTGAAGCTTTGGAAGTTTTACAAATAGCCTTTACAAGAGAGGATATTAAACCAGCTTTAGTAGGTGATTCAATACTCCCTTCAATTCGAGGGGGTGTAGAATGGGCTGCATTTAAACCTGAAAAAAAATTTACCTTAAAGGTTGTTTTTCAAGGTCAATATATTAATACTGATTATATTTACGCTATCACAGTAAAAACAAAACCTTTCCTTCAAGTTTTAGAAGAATCTATAATTTATCAAGAATCTCAAAATAATTCAGAAGAAAATATTATTATCAGAGATTCTGTAAAAGCTTTGTATTTAGAGGAAAACACAAAAACTATTCATAATTATAATGATGAATATATTTTAAGAGGTAATTTTTTACCTACTCAAACATACCTAACTAATATTATGTTTGTTGAGGGAAATTTTAATTCCCATGAGATGCAAGAAAAAAATATAGATGATTTTTATCATTATATTAAGAGTATTTTTATTCTAAATCCTATTCCCTCTAAAATGCGCTCTTACTCACCAATTAGTGAAAAGCTAGAAACTGATGCCTCGAATATAGCTGGTGTACTAGCAGCATTATCTAAAAAACAGAAAGCGGAAGTTGAAGCAGCTCTATCAAACTACATTAAAGAGCTACCAGAAGGTGATATACAAAAAGTATGGGCGCAAAAAGTAGGTAGGTTCCGTACTGATGCCATGCTCTATTGCCAAGAAGAATGGAAACCTGGTCATATTACAGAAATAGATGCTAAAAGTATGTCAGATGGAACTTTACGCTTTCTAGCAATTCTGACAGCATTACTTACGCGACCAGAAGGCAGTCAACTAGTAATTGAAGAAATAGATAACGGGCTTCATCCCTCGCGTGCAGAATTACTTGTCAGAATACTGCGAGAAATTGGCAGCAAAAGAAAAATTGATATTTTACTTACTACGCATAACCCAGCTTTACTTGATGCTTTAGGTCCAGAGATAGTTCCTTTTGTAGTTGTTGCACACCGCGATAAAGAAACTGGAGAAAGCAAACTTACTCTTTTAGAAGATATTGATAATTTCTCTAAGTTATTTGCATCATATTCTTTGGGTGATATGACAACTAAGGGTGCAATTGAAAGAAGCTTTTCTCATAATGAATAGTTACTAATATGAGAAAGGTGCTACTAATCGATACATCGCTTTTATGCGTTTGGTTACAAGTTCCAGGTAGAGAAACTGCTGGTAATAATAAATGGGATTTTGAGCGTGTAAATCAAAAAATCCAGGTAGAAATAGACAAATCAACAACGCTGGTACTACCTTTAGCTGCTGTTATAGAAACAGGTAATCACATTGCACAGGCTAAAACAGCAAATTCAGAAAGTAAACGTATAGCAGCTCATAAATTTGCTGAAATCATAACTTATGCAGCTGATGAAACTACACCTTGGGCTAAGTTCCGTGAGCAAATTGTCCTCTGGGAAGAAGAACAGTTGAAAGAGTTAGCTGCTAAATTCCCCAATCAAGCTATAGAAAAGACTTCTATGGGTGATGCTAGTATTGTCATCCTAGGTTGGCACTATCACCAAAAGGGTTTTCATGTAGAGTTTTTAACTGATGATGACAAGCTAAAATCTCAAGAACCACCTCCGCCACAGCCACCTACGCGTCGTAGCAGTCGAACAAAAAGGTAAAATATCCTTGAGCGATTACTACTATTTACCCAAAATCGAGATTTTTTAACTAACTTGTCATGAATTAAGTTCGACAGGAATTGTAATAATAAATTCTGTTCCTTCTTTTACAGTAGATATACATTGCAGTTGACCACAATGTTTTTCTACAACAATTTGATAGCTGATAGATAGCCCTAACCCAGTGCCTTTACCGACGGGTTTAGTAGTGAAGAAGGGGTCAAATAATCGCTTTTGTATATCCTTGGGAATTCCAGTACCATTATCGGCAATGCGAATAACTACTTGCCGATTGTCTGTGACTTCAGTACGAATACAAATTACAGGTTATTTTAGAGTTGAATAAACTGATTCAAAACTCTCGAAGATAGCATCAATCGCATTGGATAAAATATTCATAAATACTTGATTTATTAACCCAGCGTAGCATTCTACTAGAGGAAGATTTCCATATTCTTTATCAATAGTAATTATTTGACCTGTTTGCTGATTTATGAGACAGCTTTGTAATATTATTAAAGTACTATCAATCCCTTCATGAATATCAACTATCTTTTTATCATATTCATCGAGGCGAGAGAAATTGCGTAATGAAAGAACTATCTCTTGGATACGCTCAGTACCAAACTTCATAGAATCAAGAAGCTTGAGGTAATCAGCAGTTAAAAATTCTAGTTCCATTTCTGCGATCGCGTCTTCAATTTCTGCTATTGGTGCAGGATAATGGTGTTGGTATAGGCTAATTAACTGTAGTAAATCTTGAGTGTAGTTGAGTGCATAAACAAGGTTGCCAGCGATAAAGTTCACAGGGTTATTGATTTCGTGTGCAATACCAGCAACGAGTTGTTCCAAAGCAGCCATTTTTTCATTTTGAATTAATCGCGCATAGTTATTCTTAAGGGTGCGAAAGCCTACTTTAGCGATTCTAGATTGTTCTTCTACTTGCTCTAGTTGAGCTAATGTTAAAATATGAATTTGGGAATAAGCTAAAAGTAAATGATGGCAATCGAGTAGCTTATAACTAACTGCCTGAGTTTCTATTAAAATCGGCTCATATACAAATTGAGGTTCTCGCTGCAAAGCTACCTTATTTGCTTCTACAATGAGCGTATCCTCAGAAATAATACACACATCTGGCTGAAGAAAGTTAATCAGTTAATAAAGAACTTAAACCTCAGTTAAAAGCAACACTAAAACTGCATCAATAGCAGTCAGCAAAATTGCTTGTGGAGTGAAAGAGAAAGTAATTAAAAAGGGTTTTGGAAATTTTTATGTCTCAGACTGCTGCTCACGGTTGCAGGCTACTGTTTAGAGAAGCAAAGTATTTTATTGTATAATCAACAACTAATGACTCCCCTGGATGGGGAGTCATTTGATATCAGTTAGCTAGCTAAAATGAAATTGGTACATTTTTAAATGCGGCTGTATCTGGCACAAAAATGTCCAAATTATTGATACCATCGGGAACTCTTAGCCAGATATAAGCATCTGCGGAGGCTTGTGGACGTACTTGGAACAAAGAAACGCTTCCTGTTGAGCGATTAAGAGCAACTCCTTTGTAGGTTACGCTAGTGTCAGGATTGCGGGCTGTTGTACTAGCAACTGATATAATATCGCTACCCACAACTCCGTCTGTGGCAAGGCGACGAATACGCATTTGCAGATTTACCACATCACGGTTTCCAGTTTCTGGATCTTTAATTCGTTTTGCTGAAAGTAACTCAACTTCTGCCTTTTTGCCAAAAGCAGGCTGCACAAATTGACCAGGACTAATTGCTGATGTTGTAGCACTAGCTGAGGGTGGTGAGGCTGTTGCTTGTGGAGAAGTTGTAGCTGTCAGACTTGGCGCTTGAGTGGGAATGGTGTTACTGGCTGTACTAGTAGCATTTAGTGTCTGCCGCAATGTAAAAACTTCATAAGCTACATAGCCGCTACATCCCAAAGCCAAAGTAGAGAGTAATACAGCTACACCAGATAAAAATGTACTCACACCGTTGCCTCGATTTCGTATTTCTGTATATGCAGGTTGACTTGGGTTTCTATTTTGTAGTCCCATAAATTATGTTTGTGCGTAGGCGCAGCCCGTCGTAGACATCGCCTATGTATGAAACATGTGAATATCTTCCCTATACTAATTAAGTAACTTTACTGAGCCAATTCTTCTCTCTCCGGAAAGAAATTGTTTGCAAGGTAAAAATATCTGTCTTTGGGATAAGGAAAATTGGTGAGACTTAAGACTTTAAATCAACCACTGGGTGTTTTATTAATATTTTTGACTAGCCAGATAGGATTTAGTTCTATTGCGAAAGCACAAACCCCAGTTGCACCAACAACTACCACAAAATCAATTTGCTCTAGCCAACTGGGAACAGCTATAGATGCTGTAATCAATCGTCCCTTATTTAGTCGGGGGCGCTGGGGAATTTTGATACAACCCCTGTCAACTGGACAAACTCTTTACAGTCGAGACGCTCAAAAATATTTTACTCCTGCCTCTAACCTCAAATTGCTGACAACAGCAGCAGCGTTGCAGGAATTGGGTGCTAATTTTCGGATTCGCACCTCTATTTATCAGAATGGCAATGGTGTTTTACGTGTTGTCGGCAGGGGAGATCCTAGTTTAAGTGATACTGAATTGCAAAAATTGGCACAGCAGTTAAAGCAGAAAGGTATTACTCAAATTCAGCAGTTGAGTGCTGATGATAGTTATATTCAAGGTGATATTGTTAACCCCACCTGGCAATGGGAAGATGTGCAGTCAAGTGATGGCGTACCAGTCAGCAGCTTTATTCTGAATAAAAATATTTTTAGCTTCAAACTTGTACCACAGGCTGTAGGTAAATCTTTGCAAGTGCTGTGGATTGATGCTGGCGAAGCAAAACAGTGGCGGATAATTAATCAGTCAATAACCGTCCCTCAAAATCAACCGAGCTATGTCAATGTTACCCGCGAATTATCAGGAACAGTATTACGAATTCAAGGACAACTGGCAACGAATTCTGAAGAATCTTTAATAGATTTGCCTGTAGTTGACCCTAATTATTACTTCTTACGACGTTTCCGTACTGCTTTAGCAACAGAAAAAATTACATTGGGACAGACATTAGTAGTAAATGGTGGTGTGAATCAACAGGAAATAGCATTTGTAGAGTCGCCACCTTTAGCTGAATTATTAACAGAAACTAATTTAAATAGTAATAATCTTTATGCTGAAGCACTACTGAGAGCATTAGCTGTGAAAAAAACCAGACTGAAAAATCAGACTAGTGCTGATGTCGGTTTAGAAGTTGTCAAAGCAAGTTTAACTAAATTGGGAGTCGATCCAGCTAATTACATATTAGTGGATGGTTCAGGTTTATCACGTCGTGACTTAGTGACACCAGAAGCTTTTGTCCAAACTCTGCGGGGAATGGCAAAAACCCCAACTGCATATATATATCGTGCATCTTTACCCGTGGCTGGTAAAAGTGGAACTCTGAAAGGCCGCTTTCAAAATACACCTGCTGAGGGCATTGTGCAAGCAAAAACAGGTACGTTAACGGGTGTAATTTCTCTATCTGGATATATGAATGCGCCGAAATATGAGCCGCTAGTTTTTAGTATTATCGTGAATCAGTCGGATCAGTCTGCAACAGTTATACGGCAGGCAATTGATGAGGTTGTTGTATTGTTGACACAGTTGCAGCATTGTTAATATTATACTTTTGACTCATAACTTTTTTCATGCCAGCCAAAATCTTACCACCGCCCCTAAAACCTGGAGACTTACTACGAGTAATTGCCCCGAGTGGTGCTTTGCGAGAATTCGAGGAATTTAAACAGAGTCTAGAAATTTGGCGATCGCGTGGTTATCAATTAAAAGTCAGTCCCCAGATAGATGACAAATGGGGTTATCTAGCCGGAACAGACGAAAATCGTCGTCAACAGCTAGCAGCAGCATGGCAAGATCCTGATTGTCGTGGTATTCTCTGTGCAAGAGGTGGTTTTGGCAGCACCCGCATCTTAGAAAATTGGAATTGGCCAAACTCAGGGTCGCCCAAGTGGCTCATAGGCTTTTCTGATATCACAGCTTTATTATGGAGCCTTTATACAGCAGGAATTTCCGGCGTTCACGGTCCTGTAATGACAACTTTGGCAGATGAGCAAGATTGGTCAATTAAGCGATTATTCGATTGGGTAGAAGGTATTTCGTTTACCCCTCTCAAAGGTCGCGGTTGGGGTGGTGGTGTGGTTCATGGTACTTTATTACCAGGTAATCTCACGGTGGCTACTCACCTTTTGGGTACACCAATCCTGCCACATCTGGATGGTGTAATTCTGGCGCTGGAAGATGTTACGGAAGCACCTTATCGCATCGATAGGATGCTAACACAGTGGCGTTTGAGTGGTGCTTTGTCACAAGTCTGCGGTATTGCTTTGGGGGGTTTTACTCGCTGTGAAGCGCCGCCAACTATATCTAGTTTTAGTGTAGAAGAAGTATTGCGCGATCGCTTGGGCGATTTGGGGATTCCCATTGTCTCCGATTTGCCTTTTGGCCATGATAATCCCAATGCAGCCTTACCAGTGGGTGTAGAGGTAACTTTAGATGGAGATGCGGGAATATTAGCGATCGCGCATCCCCATCTAAGTTAAAATCAGATCCGCTTCTGGTCAAACAGTCATAATCCACCCACAGAATAATGTTCTAAATACTTTGGTAAATTCCAATTAATTTTCGGATCTGGCTGATGTTTTACTGGTTCAACATTTCCTCGCCAAGCAGCGCCCATAATTTGCATAGTTTGGCAAATGATTGTATTCCAACCTTTTTCCTTTAAGTAGTCTAAACCTTGTGCTACATCAGGGGAAGTTAAATCATGGAACAAAATTAAAGCATCCTCCTCTGCCAATGGTTCACAAACAATCGTATCATTGAGCAAAGCAGGTCCTTCATGATCGCCATCAATGAAAATCAATGACCACTTGTGTTGTAATTCTTTAGCTAACTCTTCTACCCTTTGTGGGCTATAACCAGCTACTAAATTAACTGATTCAAGAACATTAGCAAGTCGTAGGGAATTACTTACACTTTCATAAACATCTTCTCTGGCTAAAAAAGGATCAATTACATCTAATTCCACGCCACCTAATGCCAGATAACACGCAGACCAACCCCGCAAGCGATGTAATTATAAATAAAATCAAAAATAGCTTATAATAGCCAAGTCATCCTCCTGATTATAAAACTTTAAGTTATTAATTACATGCCAAAAAAATATATACCCAATGCTTTTTTAAAAGTAGAAGATTCACAACTATATGCAATTTTTGCGTGGAGTCAGCGAACCGCAGAAATTATTCCATCAAAATCATGGTTGACGATACTGGAAATATTTATTCACGAACATTCATTAGAGACGGCTTACCAAATATTTCAAAAAAATAAATTAGAACCCATAGCAGAGAAAGTTATTCAGGAGATAAAAAAATATGAGCAGCTTCTTCAAAACGCCTTAGTTTTTTTAGCAGATGGTAGCCTGACAATTTTTGGTAAAGGCTTTCGGAGTTTTATCGAAAAAGAAATGCAATATGAACTTGGTTTATTAAGTAGAGAAACTTACCAAATATTGCCACAATTATTTTCCCAATATCAATTAGAAGATGACTTAGAATCTATTAAAAATATAGAAGACTTTCGTAAATTAGTAGAACATATAGAAAGTCTTGGTTTACTATCCCCTGCTACAGGTTCGATAGATTGGGGTGATTTGAAAAAAACAGTTCCAATTTGTCAAGCATTTGGATTGACAAGAGGTACACCCGTCGATAGATACTACCTCAGCAAATTTCTGAAAGAAATTCAAACCCAAATTGGTGGCAATATCTTAGAAATAGGAGGAACACCAAAAGACAAAGATTTTTATCAAATTAATCCAGGTGCATCATATCAGATTCTCAACTTAGAAGCAGGCCCAGGAGTAGATATAGTTGGGGATGCTCATGATGTATCCATTATTAAACCAGAATCTTTTGATTCAGCGATCATTTTTAACGTCTTAGAACATTGTTATGCCCCCTGGATAGTGGTGGAAAATATTCACACTTGGCTAAAACCTGGTGGGAAATGTTTTGCAATGGTACCAACTGCGATTAGAATTCATGCTACTCCCGTTGACTATTGGCGTCCTTTACCTGATGCTTTCGCCTGGATGTTTAGAAACTTCTTACAGCAGAAGTTGTATGTCTATGGGAACCCTACCACTGTCATAGCTAGTTATCATGGAATAGCCGTAGAAGAACTAACATCTGAAGAACTAGACGCTTACCATCCAGATTATCCCGTCGCAACTTGTATTTTGGCTGAAAAGTAAATCTAAAAGTATGAGGAGAAATTAAATTATTTATGAAAATTAAATTATTTATGAAAATTGCTCTTGTCGCTTGGGGGTATATTCCTGAACCTCCCTTGCCACATTCTGTTTTAACTGTGATACAAGAATACAAACATTTTACCGCTACAATTAGCGAGATGATTGATAAAAACCAATATTCTCGTCCACAAATTTTAGAATATGTTCGATAAAACTTTGATTATAGCCGGATAATTTATCATTATAATGATATCATGCACTATTTTATAAACTTACACAACTAAGGAGTAATTTTTCAGACTGTTAATAATTTAATTCTGTTCAACACAGCTTAAGAATTTACTCCTCAATAATTAAAAATTCCTCTTTTGTTAGTGGGATTATTATGCGAACAATTACGATGATGATTTAAAGATGGAAACTGTAGTTTTTGATTTCAATCATGAAGTGTCAATTATCCTCTGTACCTATAATCGGGCAAAATATCTAAACAATTGCATTGATAGTGTTATTGGTCAAAGTTTTAAAGATTGGGAACTGATTATAGTTGATGATGGCAGCCAAGATAATACTTTTGAAATTGTCAATTCTTATATTCAAAAATTTCAAAACATCCGGTATTTGAAACATCAAAATAGGAAGCTATGGTATGCTAAAAATGTTGGAATACAGGCATCTTTTGGCAAATACATAACATTCTTAGATAGCGATGATGCGTACAAAATAAATCATCTGGATGCGCGAATCGAATATATGAGAGCTAATCCAGAAATTGATTTGATTGAAGGTGGATTCGCAGCCGAAGAAGAGATTTTGGTTGCAGATTATTTTCAACCAGGTAAAAAAATTAATCTCCGAGAATGTGTTTTAGGCCCAACATTTTTTGGGAAGAGACAGGTATTTTTTGAGGTGAAAGGGTTTAATCATATTGCTTATGGAGAGGATACAGACTTTTGGTATCGGGCAGTAAAAATCTTCAGAACCGAAAAAATAACCGAACCTCAAACTTATATTTACACAAGAGCAGAAACTAGTATTACTAAAAGTGTTTTGGAGAATATTTCTTAATCTGATTAACTATCTGGTATGAAGATGATTCTTTTTCTATCCCAAATAAGCCATTATTCTCGCCGAGTCACCGCTTCTGTTTGGCAGATTTTACTTCTAGGGATTGTACTAAGTTCGTTCCTAATATTTTTATCTGGTTGTCAGGGGCTAGCACAGAAGAATGATGGAGTAATTCATTTAACCCTATGGCAAGCAATCAATCCCCCTGCTAATCGGGATGTGTTTGAAAAACTGGTAGACAAATTTAATCAGACTCATACTGAGGTGCAGGTAGAATCTGTCTTTTTAGCTCAACCCCACTTGCCAAAAATATTAACAGCTGTTGTGGGTAATGTGCCTCCAGATATCCTGGCATTCTATCCGCAAATTACAGGTCAGTTAGCAGATTTAAGGGCAATTATACCTTTAGAAGATTGGTTGGACAAATTGCCCATAAAGTCAGAAATCACCCCTAACCTACTTGAAGAATTGCAATTAGACGGTCATCTTTGGTCAGCTCCATTATATACAAGCAACATAGGTATTTTTTATAGACCTAAGCTTTTTGAAGCTGCGGGAATTACGCAAACGCCTAAGACTTGGGAAGAATTGAGAGAAGTTGCCAAAAAACTAACCATAGACCGTAATGGCGACAACCGACCAGAACAGTACGGAATTCTACTGCCTTTAGGGAAGGGAGAATGGACTGTTTTTAGCTGGTTTCCTTTTTTATTAAGCGCTGGCGGAGAAGTACTGACAAATAACCGACCGAATTTAACGAATCCTGGAGCGCTGAAAGCTTTACAATTCTGGCAGCAGCTATTAGAAGATGGTTCAGCAATGCTTTCTTCTCCAGAACGGGGTTATGAAGAGGATGCCTTTATAGCGGGTCGCGTTGCTATGCAAATTACTGGCCCTTGGACTTATATCACGAAATCTAATGTTGATTACAGCGCATTTCCTATACCTACAAATGTTTCTCAAGCTACGGTTACAGGTGGTGGAAATCTTTATGTGATGAAAACTACACTAGCTAGAGAGCAAGCTGCACTCAAGTTTTTAGAATATGTTTTGAGTGAGGAATTCCAAAAAGAATGGAGTATCGGCACCGGTTTTTTACCAGTTAATCTTAAAGCTGCACAAAGTGAAGCTTATCAGCAATTCCTCAACCAAAAATCTTGGTTAAAAGTGTTTATGGAACAAATTCCTCTAGCTGGCGCTCGACCGATTCTTGCTGGATATAGCCGTCTTTCTGACAGTCTTGGTCGAGCTATCGAGGCTATATTGTTGGGTGAATCTCCCGACAAAGCTCTCAAAATAGCACAAGAGCGTTTAGAAACTATTTGGGATAGCAATTAAATGGGACTGAGTAACTCGTTGTATCCTTTAAAGTGTAGTGGCTTGAGTACATAATTAATTATTAGCATTGGGTAATTCAAAATACTCACTAAATGGAGAATACGCTGGCAAGTCATAAACATTAAGGCGATGTAATATATCGATAAAAGTTAGGAATAAACTCCAGCTTTGCGATGTAAATTCCTTTTTAATGTACACAAACCAATTGCTGGTATTGCTCCTAAAATCGCTGCTGTCAGCCCTTGTCCGCTCCAATATAGTATGGGAGTACGGTAGGTTTCTGGAATCAAATTTTGCACAAGAAAAAGCAACCAAACCAAAATAGTAATCCAGAAAAAAGAGATTGAGGGTACAAAATTCCACCACCAAATGCCTGCTGTATATCGCCTCAACACCAGCCATTGGCAAATCCCTAGCCAAATTCCAGAAATTATATATGCGATCGCAGACAAAAATCCGAAAATCAAAGTATCTTCAGAAGATGATGAGGCAATGGTTGAAATGTAGTTAATCCAGGCTGTAGAAACACCGTTGGCAATCAGCCAACCTACACTAGTAGCAAATAGCCACTGCCAACTCGGTAAATATCGGTAAAGGACAAGAGCTTGGTCAGCAGCGAAAATCACGGCAAATACAACGTTACTAAGACTTCTAACCAAAATGCTCCATGTTTGTGGTTGATTAGCAATGTTAGGTGAGAGACTTTGGAGAATAATTTTCTCTAAAGCGATACTAGCAACGCCACCCACAACCCATCCGATGATGGTCATTAAGGTAAACTGAATAAAGAACCTCTGTCGCTGCGATCGCGGAATCAAAAACTTTCCTGGGTTAGGCTCGTTATTAGCAGATGTAAGATGATCGGGACTGTTAGAGTCAGTTTGCATAAGAAGTTAGGAGAGTGAGGGAATAGGAGATCACGGAGATCACGGAGATAGGGGAGCAGGGGGAGAATTAACTAATGCCCTGTTTGGCCAATCCTCAATTAAATATTGATTCTTGTTTTACTCTATTTCTTAATTACCAGTCCCTATTTTCCATTCCCCACTCGCCACTCGCGACTTCCCCAAGGCGAGAATATTATGTCAATAATAACAGTCTATTCTCAATAGAATCTCATTAACCTATTCTTATTGCTAAAGATTTAGGGGTAGCCTATCATAGACATCGCCTTGAGTCTGGGAAACTAAACCAAACGATAAATAGTGATTTTTTGTTAGTTCTTAACCTTGGTTGCGAGCAAGAGTAATTTAGATGCGTTTGCCCTGCCCATTACAATTGCACAAGAACCTTCACTTAATCTTTAAAGAAAAATTAGTATATACACCGTATCTTTTGCGAGTTATAAAAATCAAAATAGGATTACAAAGCATCAAGATAAACTTACATCTTCAATCTGGTTTTACCCAACAAGACTCATACATAAAGACCTAATAATCTTTGTGATTTTCTTCTAATTTGTTGGAGTAAGGAAACCAGCTTTTCAGAGCTAGGTTTAAAGAAAAGTTCAGTCTTAATTCTCTTTGTGTCCTTCAAGGTTTATTACTAGAATGCTGCAAAAAATCTCCTTGGCTTTACTCGGAATGACTGCTGTGGTCATGAGTACGAATCCAGCTAGTGCCGTAACTCTACAAGTCAATAGTGGCCCGTTTTCTAGCTACGCTGATGCCAAAACTGTCACCTTTGACGATGGCACAGCAAATGATCCTAATGGATTTGTTACTTACTCTAATATTACTAGTAACATTGTTCAAGGTAGCGTATCTAGTCAATATGCCTCACCTTATGGAGATAACACCAAATTTCTCACAATTGCTCCAGTAGGTAGTAATGTTGCAGGCGACAGTGGTTTGGTCAATATTAACTTCAAACAAGCTGTTAATTACTTCGGTTTTTATGGAGGTTCATTGGATAGTTACAACTATGTTGACATTTACAAAGGTAATCAGTTGTTAAAGACTTTTAGTGGTGCAGATGTGCCAACTGCTATAGCTAATGGTAGTTGGACTAGCTCTGAAGCTAATATGTTTATCAATCTTGTAGCTGATACAGGAGAAACTTTTGACCGAGTTGTGATGCGCTCAGATGGTGTTGCCTTTGAAACAGATAATCACGCCTATAGACTAGCCCAAAGCGTTCCCGAGCCTAGTGCGATGTTAGGTGTGGTAGCAATAGGTGCTTGTGGTATGATGTCGCTCTTCAAACGCTCACAACAGAAAGTGGCAGTGAAAGGATAAATTTATCAGCATAGCTGTTAAAAACCCTTAAAAATGTGTCTCTACGCAAGCGTAGAGACACATTTTTTATTTTTCATGGAGTTTTCCTCATACATTCCTTTGATACAGAAGTGAGACGTGCATTTCTACATGGGACTCAAAGCAATGATTTCATGGGATAAGCAAAAAAAACAATAACTTGTGGCACTTGCTGGCATTAATACTGTAGTCAAGCCAACCGATCGCTCATATCCAATAATCAAAATATTATAAAATATTACTATTATGCCCTGCTATTCACCTTTTCCTGAAAACCTGCTGGAAAAGCGTAATCCCAGAATGATAAGCTAAACAGTGGCATAAATAGGATGAAGTAATAAATGGGTGTTTATTCAACGACTCCTCATCTCTTACGGGCTGCTCGTGGTGAAGTAGTAGATCGTCCCCCTGTATGGATGATGCGACAAGCGGGACGGTATATGAAAGCATATCGAGACTTAAGAGAGAAGTATCCTTCGTTTCGCGATCGCTCCGAAATTCCAGAAGTAGCAATTGAAGTTTCCTTGCAACCCTGGAAGGCCTTCCAACCAGATGGAGTAATTTTATTTTCTGATATTGTCACCCCCTTACCTGGTTTGGGCATTGACATGGACATCGCCGAAGGTAAAGGGCCAATCATTCACTCACCCCTCCGCACTCAAGAACAAATCGATGCTCTGCATCCTTTAGAACCAGAAGCAGCTCTACCATTTATCAAGACAATATTGCAAGCGCTGCGTTCGGAAGTAGGCGATAAATCAACGGTGCTGGGCTTTGTGGGTGCGCCGTGGACATTAGCAGCTTATGCAGTAGAGGGAAAAGGTTCTAAAACCTATTCCATCATCAAAAACATGGCATTTTCAGATCCGACGATATTGCATCAACTGTTAGCTAAATTAGCAGATGCGATCGCCATCTATGCCCGCTACCAAATTGACTGTGGCGCTCAAGTTGTGCAAATGTTCGATTCTTGGGCGGGTCAATTGAGTCCTCAAGATTATGATACTTTTGCTCTCCCCTATCAGCAGCGAGTTTTCCAGCAAGTCAAGCAAACCCATCCCGATACACCTTTGATTTTGCTAGTTAGCGGTAGTGCGGGTGTGTTGGAAAGAATGGGACAATCTGGTGCTGATATTGTCAGTGTAGACTGGGCAGTTGATATGGCAGACGCAAGAGCCAGATTGGGTAAACAAGTAAAAGTTCAAGGAAATCTTGACCCAGGCGTGTTATTCGGCTCTAAACAGTTTATCCGCGATCGCATCCTTGATACCGTTCGCAAAGCTGGCAACTGGGGTCATATTCTCAATCTCGGTCACGGTGTCTTACCAGAAACTCCCGAAGAAAATGTCGCTTTCTTCTTTGAAACGGCAAAGGAATTGAATCTTGCAGGAGTTAAGAGTTAGGAGTTATGAGTTATGAGTTATGAGTTAGGAGTTATGAGTTAGTAGTTATCAGTTGCGAAGTGCAAAGTTATTTTTAACTCCTCACTTCTCACTCCTAACTTGATTTTTAACTCCTGATTCGGAACTTTTAACTTTATTCTTAACTCTTTAGTTTTAACTCCTAAATTTTGAAAAACTCTTTATGAGCCAGAAGCGGATTTTAGTGACTGGTGCAAGTGGTTGTGTAGGTCATTATTTAACAGAAGCCTTAATTAAAGAAACAAATCACGAACTGTATCTATTAGTTAGGAACCCAAGCAAGCTACAAGTTGATACCAAGGCACGTTCAGGCATCAACGTTTTACAAGGTGATATGCAAAATATTCGCCAGTTTGGCAATTTGCTATCCACAATTGATACAGCGGTACTTACAGCCACAGCTTGGGGTGGCGATCGGACATTTGATATTAATGTCGTCAAGACAATAGAATTACTCGAACTGCTAGATCCCGAACGTTGCCAGCAGGTAATTTATTTTTCGACAGCTAGTGTTTTGGATCGCTACAATCAACCATTGAAAGAAGCCGGGGAAATTGGGACAGATTATATCCGTTCTAAATATGAGTGCTTAGAGAAAAAAGAAAAATTAGCGATCGCACCCAAAATTACCACAGTTTTTCCGACTGTAGTATTGGGCGGTGATGCGAATAAACCCTACTCTGCTGTCACATCTGGTATTACAGAAGTGACGAAATATATTAATGTAATCCGTTTTTTGGAAGCAGATGGCAGTTTTCACTTTATCCACGCACAAGATATTGCCACTGTAGTGCGATATTTAATCGATCATCCTGCCAAAAACGATCAACCACGTCGGCTGGTTTTAGCTCAAGCACCATTAACTGCTAATCAAGCAGTGAAACAAGTTTGTGCTTATTTTGGCAAAAAGATTTACTTTCGCATTCCCATATCTATAGCATTAGCTAATTTGATTATTGTTCTGTTTCGCATTCGGATGGCCGCTTGGGATCGGTTTTGCATGAACTATCGGCATTTTACATACGAAAAATTCATCAATCCCGATAGTTTCGGCTTGCCAAATTATTGTGCAACCATGAGTGATGTTTTGAAAATTAGTGGTGTTGAAAAGGCTAACAATTGATTATAATTTGTGGCTTTTGACAACGTTTGGAAAATATTAGCAGAAAATTATCCTCATCTCGTAGAGAGCGACTGGGGTCATTAGGTATGAGTGAAGAATGGAAAATTACCTCTTTCCTCTCTGCTCTCCAGTCCCTTGATTTGAGTTAAAAATATCAATGGTAAAATAAAACAACTTTAATAAAAAGTCAATAACTCTTTATTTTCGTTAGAGTGGGATAACAATCAAAGTGTGAGGATTGATACTACATGCGAATCTTGTTAGTGTATCCAATATTTCCCAAAACCTTTTGGTCTTATGAAAAAATCTTGGAGTTAGTCGATCGCAAGGTTTTATTACCACCTCTGGGTTTAGTAACAGTAGCCGCGATTTTGCCCCAAGAATGGGAATTCAAGCTGGTCGATCGCAACATCCGCCCTGCAACAGAAGCAGAATGGGCATGGGCAGATATAGTAATTCTCTCTGCGATGATTGTCCAGAAACAAGATTTACTTGAGCAAATCCAGGAAGCAAAAAAACGTGGCAAGCTAGTTGCAGTTGGCGGTCCCTACCCCACCTCTGTACCTCATGAAGTTGAAAATGTTGGCGCAGATTTTCTGATTCTGGATGAAGGGGAAATCACGCTGCCCATGTTTATTGAGGCAATAAAAAGGGGAGACACTTCTGGCACTTTCCGCGCCACAGAAAAACCTGATGTCACCAGCACACCAATACCCCGCTTTGATTTATTAGAATTGAACGCTTATGACATGATGTCGGTACAGTTTTCGCGCGGGTGTCCTTTCCAGTGCGAATTTTGTGACATTATTGTTCTCTACGGGCGCAAACCGCGCACCAAAACGCCAGCCCAACTCTTAGCAGAGTTAGATTGCCTCTATGAATTGGGTTGGCGGCGGGGTGTGTTCATGGTGGATGACAACTTCATTGGCAACAAGCGAAATGTGAAATTGTTGCTGAAAGAGTTAAAAGTCTGGATGGCAGAACACAAATATCCCTTCCGATTTGACACTGAAGCTTCAATTGACTTAGCCCAAGACTCAGAAATGTTGGAGTTGATGGTTGAGTCTGGTTTCTCGGCGGTATTTTTGGGAATCGAAACGCCGGATGAGGATAGTTTGCAAATGACCAAGAAGTTTCAAAATACTCGCAGTTCTCTAACTGAGGCAGTTGAAACTATCATCAAAGCGGGATTGCGCCCAATGGCTGGGTTTATCATCGGCTTTGATGGCGAAAAAGCCGGCGCAGGCGATCGCATCGTCCGTTTTGCGGAACAAGCAGCAATTCCCTCAACTACCTTTGCCATGTTGCAAGCGTTACCTAATACTGCGCTTTGGCATCGTCTGAAAAAAGAAGGACGATTACGGGAAAATCAAGATGGAAACATCAACCAAACAACATTGATGAACTTCCTACCCACCCGTCCTCTAGAAGAACTTGCACGAGAATATATTGAAGCATTCTGTACTTTATACGACCCAGTACAGTACTTAGATCGCACCTATCGCTGCTTCTTGATGATGGGTTTGCCGAGTTGGAAAGCCCCAGCAAAAATGCCAGAGTGGGTAGTTATAAAAGCGTTGCTGATTGTAATTTGGCGACAAGGAATCAAACGGGAAACCCGTTGGAAATTCTGGCATCATTTGTTCAGCATTCTCAAGCGTAACCCTGGAGTTATTGAACATTACATCGCAGCTTGCGCCCACAACGAGCATTTTCTAGAGTATCGCCAAATTGTCCGCGATCAAATTGAAAGTCAGCTAGCTGAGTATTTAGCACAAGGTGCAGAAACGCCTTATGTGCTAGTTAAGGAAAAAGCTGAGGAAAAAGCTGAAGCAGTAGTTAGTTAAGGGTGGTAAATTGCAAACCGCAAATCCCCGATTTATCAAAGAAATCGGGGATTTTGTTCTAATACCATTTCTTTGTGAGGCTGCGCCAAACCCTTTTAACCTCTTCTTTCTTTCTTTGTGTCCTTCTCTAACGAGACGCTGCGCGTAGCTTGCTTCCCCGAAGGGGTATGCGGTTCGTTTTTTTATTTTGCTTTTCCAATTCCAGTTATTTGAAAAATTAACTCTGCCGCTTTACTCATTAGCGAAGTGTTAATCTCAAGTTGATAATTCCCCTCTTTTAAAACCTCTATCACAACTTTACTGAAATCTGCGTTACCTTTCCTCGCACCCAAACCATTAATTGCACATTCAATTTGCCTCACGCCACAACTTAAAGCAATGAGTGAATTATCTACCGCCATACCCAAATCATCATGACAGTGTACTGAAACTACAACTTCGTTAATATTGGGTACTCGATTAAAAATCATTTGCAGAAGTTGCGAAAACTCTTCTGGCGATGCCAAACCTAAGCTATCAGGAATACTAACAGTAGTAGAACCACTCTTAATTGCAGTTTCAATAGATTTACACAAAAAATCTGGCTCACTTCTAGGAGCATCAAAAGCGCTCCATTCTACATCATCACAGTAATTGCGTGCCAGAGAAACACTCTCTTTGATTGTTGCTAATACTTCTTCTTTGGTTAATTTAGACTGATTTTTCAGATTTACCGGAGTATAAGTGTGAATTCTAGCTCTGATTGCTGGTCTAATTGCTTCAGCAAGAGTGATTATTTCATTTGAATTTGAACTAGCTAGTCCACAAATAGTAGAATTTTTAATTATTTTAGAAATATTAAAGACTTCATCAAAATCTTTTTGAGAACTTGCTGGATAACCAACTTCAATAATATCTACTCCCATTTCTTCGAGCAATTGGGAGATGATGATTTTTTGTTGTAAATTCATCTTTACACCAGGCGTCAATTCTCCATCACGCATGGTGGTATCAAAAATAATTATTTTTTGATTATTGTCTGACATATTGGCTAGAGATAGCGATCGCTTACATCAAATGCAATATTAAGGAATATCCTCACTTAAGAAAACTGTCTCTAAATCCCGATAACCGCTGACAATACGTACAACTTACACACCGCCATCAATAGGGCGATAAAATATTAAATAATCTTCTACTGGAAAACTCCGTAAACCGCGGGCAAAATTATCGAAACTTTGCCCCATATTAGGAAAATCAGCCAATGATAATACTAGGCGATTATTACTAATGACAAATGACAAATGACGAATTAGTTAATTCGCCGCTGTCTGAGCTTCTTGATAAATTATTTCTTGAAACTGGATCATATCTTTTTGCGGATCGGCGTGGCTAACTTTCACCACTATCTGTTCGCCCAAGTTCACAGAACGTTTGAAAGCCATTGGCAACTGCAAGCCCAAATCTTCTAACAAAATTAGGGCTAAGTTGCTGTCTTCTCGCAGCCACATCAACACTGTCACATCCCAAGTTTCCTCTGGATGACGGCGTAAATACTCTAGAGCATAATATCTATTAGTTTGTCGTTCCACCATCGTCACTTCTTGGGTGATACTGGTGACAGTCATCATCACTTCTTTAAGTTGATCTGCGGAAAATGGCAGAACTTCACCCCGCAAATGGGCTTTAATTTGAAAGTGGGTGAGTAAGTCACTGTAGCGGCGGATGGGAGAGGTTGCTTGGGTGTAAGTATCCAAGCCCAAACCAGCATGACGCAAAGGCGTAATGCTCATTTCACTCTTGGGCATACAGCGACGCATAGCGCAAGCGCGAACGAATCCGGCTGGAAGTAGAAGCAATTCCTCATCTGGAGGTAATTCTGGTTGCGGTTGACCGCGAAAGGGCAAAGGGATGTTATGAGTTTTACCATAACGGGCCGCAACTTCACCGGCAACAATCATCATTTCTGCTACCAGTTGCCGCGATGGGGAATCGTCTAAAATATCAATGTGGATCTCCTCACCTTTGACTTTGATCGTCGCTTCGGGCATGGTGATGCTAATTGCCCCTTGGGCGTAACGCCAAGCTTTACGCCGCTGTGCCCAAGTGGCGATCGCAGCTATTTCTGGTTCTGCTTGTACCCGCAATTGCAGCATTTCATCTACATCTTCGTAGGTGAGGCGATAAGTCGGCTTAATAAAGCTGGTATGAATGCTGTAATCTTCTACTCCCCCAGTTGTACCCAAAATAATCCCGAAACTCAGGGCGCAACAAACTTTTCCCTGGATCAGACTCATTGGCCCAGTTGCCAACACCTCTGGAAACATGGGAATCATTCCCGTCGGTAAATAGACTGTACTACCGCGCTTTCTGGCTTCCAAATCTAATTCATCTTCCGGTACTAACCATCTTGTGGGATCGGCGATATGCACCCACAACCGTTCCCGTCCATCGGGCAGTACTTCCCAACTTAGACCATCGTCGATCTCTGTGGTAGTTTCATCATCAATGGTGTAAACCTTCAGGTGAGTCAGATCAAGGCGGTTTGCATCTGAGTCAATCGGCGGGAAATCCAAACGCTGTTGCGCCACTTCTAATACCTTATGAGGAAATTGAATCGGAATTGAAGAACGACGCAGGAACAAGTTTTCATAAGGACTCCAGCAACCCAAATCTACCAATAGTTGAAAGGCTCCTTGGGGTGTTGTGGGCCGTCCCAGCATGGTCATAGTTTCTAATACTGGAGCGCTGGGCGGATAAGCGCGAGCCAAGGAGTCATAATTAACCCCCGTCCGCACCGTGTCAGCTATTAGCGCTGCATATTTTTCTAGTCCTTCTAAGCGCTGGCGATCGTGGCGCTGCCACTCTACTGCTTCACCTTTGAGCGCCTGCTCTACACGAGTTAAAAATTCCTGCTGTCCTTTAGCTTTTAGTGCCTCTACTTCCAGTTGGTGCTTGCGTTCTGCCACTTGAGCAGCAGTTCTCGGCTCGTAAGCGTCTCCTTTTTGCTTGAAATAAAGTTTGTCGTCTGATAACAAGCAATAGGCGGCGTAACGAGGAGGCGCGGCTGATTCTGAAAATAGCAGATTCGCCATTTGGTCTGGGGTAACTGTTTCCCCATCTTCAACCAGTAATTCCCAAGCCACTTCTAAACTAGATGGGTCTAAATAAGGCTTGATCTGCTCCAAAAAGCTGGCAATCTCAGAAGCCTTGTAAGTCTGTCCGGTAACTGTATAGGTTATTTGTCTAGGCGCGAGGCTGTGGGATTGACCACGTTCGTCTACCACAAACCAGCGGGTTTTACCGTCTGGACGTTCTACGATGCCCAGACGGCGATCGCCTTGAACCCTAAATTCAACTAGCGTCCCCTTCTCCACAACTCTCGCACTCTAATTTGGTGAACAGTTTAAATAGTTTTAAGTTAGGAGTTAGGAGTTAGGAGTTTTGATTCTTAACTCATCACTCATAACTCATTACTCTTTTTAGCCTTCCGCATTGATAAATGGCAACAAAGCCACAATCCGCGATCGTTTAATTGCTAATGTCAACTCTCGCTGTTGCTGAGACGTAAGCCCGGTAATCCGACGTGGCAGTATCTTTCCCCGCTCGGTGACAAACTTACGCAATAAATCAACATCTTTATAATCGATTGGTTCTCCTGGCTTGATCGGAGAAAGGCGACGACGGAAATAACTCATCTTTTTTACTTAATTTCCTTGTGAACGGTATGTTTGTTGCAGTGGGTGCAGAACTTTTTCAGTTCTAGCCTGTTGGTGGTGTTGCGGCGATTCTTAGTACTGGTATAACGTGAAACACCAGCAGAACGCTTATCTGAATTTGTCCGGCACTCAGTACACTCTAGTGTGATAATAATGCGGGCACCTTTACTCTTAGCCATAATCTTACAAACAGTGAAGCCTGAAGAGAAATTAACACAAATGACTATCTTCTCACATTCCGCCGCATATTTTCAACTAATCTTTTAATTTTTATATCGAGCGAGTAGCCACGACGCGACGAAACGATGAAAGTTCCACAATAGCGATCGTGTAAAGCCTGCCGCATCTGGGTATCAGAGAAGGCAGTCCCACAATCAATTGCTAGGGGAATTACTAGCAGTATAGCAGTGGGATTAGCTCTAATATTGCTCAGGGCAATTGACACTAATAAAGCACCCAAACCGATAATCGCCTCTCGCTTCACCAGTGAGAGCAAATCGGGGATTCTGCCCACTACTTCTCCATCTTCGACTTCCAACACCTTTAAATCGAACGCCCAACGCCCTAAACTTTGCCCTTGATTGTTATATGGCACCAGCACCCGCGAAACTAGCCAAAGTATGACAAAAACTAAGATTTCCACAAATTGAATCCCGATATCGCCGCCTCCCAGCAGGGAACTGACTAACCAGACACCAAGGAAATCAAGTCCTAATGCCATACCTCGTCGCCCAATCTCAGCTTTGGGATAGTGTTTTTGGGGAAGTCGTTCGATAGTCATACACAATAGGTATTTTTATTTAGGGGTTGGGAAATAACGATCGCTCCTGTTTTTAATATTAAGATGATGACTTGGCTAGTTGCTGCGCTGTAAAGGAACAAAAACCAGCCAACAAAAATTTGTACAACTACCAACTGTACAACTCAAAAATAGGATTAAGCAGCTATGGCAGTTTTCATACCCTGCTGGTACTTGGTTGGCATCTCATAGAGTAGCCGCTACACGTCATGAATGCAACATACAGTAGGGTTGTACATCTGTATTGTATTGTTGTAGAAACTTCATTTTAATTAATTTGGAAGTTGTATCTATGACACATCTGTTTACTAAAACAGCTATTAGTCTGGTGACGACTACTGCTTTAACGTTAGCGATCGCCATAAACACGAACCACCTAGCTCATGCTGCTGAGTTCAAATTTAACTGGACAGGAGACACTGGTTATTTAGCTCAAGGTTCATTTAACTACGATACAACAACTGCTCCCAGCGTCATTTCTGAAACAGGCTTGGGAGCTACGAAGAACTTGCAATCTCTCTCAATTTCCTTCTTTGATCCCTTGAGTAATCTCATAAATAGTTTCACTCCGGTGCTTAGTGGGATATCTAACTACGGCTTTTTGAGATTCAACTTTGATAGCACTACCGAGCAAATCTTTGGCCCTTTTGATGTTGGCAAGGATGATGAGCTTCCTGGCGACACATGGCTTAATAATAATCTCGCACTCATAGACGAAGGTTTTAGTGATGAGGTTCTAGCGAAAGAATTTGGTTTTAACAATAGAGATACGGCAGGCACAAAGCAAATACTAGATTTAAGTAACAATTCGGTTCAGGTATCCAAAGTCCCCGAAGGAAGCATAATTATCGGTTTACTAGCAGTGTGTAGCTTGGGACTTACCACTTATAGAAATCTAGACAAAGCTACCCAAGAATAAAAGAAAAGTCGGAGGCGATCGCTATGTTATCAGTCAGCGATGCACAAGCAATTATTTTAAATTTGGTGCAGCCGTTGGATCTTCAACGGGATACAGAAGTTGTAAATTTATTGACAGCAGATAGTCGCATTTTGGCAATACCTGTCACCAGTCCGCTAGATTTTCCCCATTGGGATAATTCGGCAATGGACGGCTACGCAGTTCGTTATGAAGATGTACAGCACTCTAGCACCGAACAACCAGCCATTTTGAAAATTGTTGAAGAGATTCCGGCTGGGTATCAGCCGAAGTCTACGATTCAACCAGGGCAAGCCGCACGGATTTTCACAGGTGCGGTAATCCCAGCAGGTGCGGATACTGTAGTTATGCAAGAGAAGACACGCCGTGAGGAAAACCGCGTGTTTATCCTGGATGTGCCAAAACCGCAAGGATTTGTCAGACGCAAAGCATCTTTTTATCAAGCTGGAACACAACTACTACCAGCAGGAATTAAGTTAAATGCCTCAGAAATTGCTGTCTTAGCAGCTGCACAGTGCCCGCAATTAAGTGTTTACCGCCGTCCGCGTGTGGCAATTTTTTCCACAGGTGATGAGTTGGTGACAGTCGATCAACCGTTGCAACCAGGGCAAATTGTGGATTCTAATCAGTATGCGCTGGCAGCTTTAGTGAGGCAAAGTGGTGCAGAACCGTTAATTTTAGGCATTGTGAAAGATGATCCAGTTGCTCTGGAGAAAGTCATTGCCCACGCCATTGCGATCGCTGATATAGTTCTTTCTTCTGGTGGCGTCTCAGTGGGAGATTATGACTATGTGGACAAAATTCTAGAGTCACTAGAAGCAAAAATCCACATTCAGGCTGTACAGATAAGTCCAGGAAAACCCCTTACCGTCGCCACTTTCCCAACTCAAAATTCAGCACTATACTTTGGTTTACCAGGAAACCCTGCTGCTGTGTTGGTGACATTTTGGCGGTTTGTGCTACCAGCAGTCAAGAAACTTTCGGGAATTACTGAAGGTTGGGAACCACTATTTTTGAAAGTGCGATCGCATGATGAATTGCGATCGGATGGCAAACGTGAAACTTACCTTTGGGGTAAATTGCATTTAATTGATGGAGTTTATGAATTTCACAAAGCTGGTGGTAGTCACAGTTCCGGCAATTTAATTAATTTAGCTCAAACCAATGCCTTAGCTGTTCTACCTGTGGGTCAAACAGTAATTTTGCCACAAGAAGAAGTGCAAGTTTTACAGCTTAGTAACAGGTAATGGGGAGTAGGGAGTCAGGAGTGAGGAGACAAGGAGACAAGCTAACTTTTCACGTTATGTGGAAAAGCGCACGAAAAACCTAACCCCCTAACCCCCTTCCCGACACGGGAAGGGGGAAAATTCAAAGTCTCTCTCCTTTTAGGAGAGAGATTTAGAGAGAGGTTTTCCAGATACCGTGAAAAGTCAGGGAGACAAGGAGGAATTATTGAACAAGTCTCTCCCTTGTCTTTTCTCCATGCCCAATCCCCAATCCCCAATCCCCAATCCCCAATCCCCAATCCCCAATCCCCAATCTTAAAATATCTGCTCAAAAGCCTCAATTAGGCTGTTAACTTCCTCAAGGGTGTTGTAATGCACCATACTCACCCGGACTATTCCACCTTGGGATGCTAAACCAAGGTATTCAATGAGCCGTTTAGCATAAAAGTCCCCGTAGCGAATTCCTATATAATGTTGGTCAATTTTTGCTGGAATGGTTGAGCTATTAATTCCATCGACGACAAAAGATATAGTTGGTACACGGAATTGACGGTCAGCCTTTGCTTGACCAATCACTCGCACATTAGCCTTGCTGTTGAGGTAATTTAGGAGGCGATCGCTAATATGTTCTTCATGTATGCTAATTAAATCAAACGCTTGCACCATTTGATTTCTCAAATCAGGTGCAGTTTCATTTCCGTAGTGCAATTGTGCTAATTCACTTAAATAATCACATAAACCTAACATTCCATAACTTAATTCAAAATTGACATTTCCTAACTGAAATTTATAAGGTATGTCTGTCTGGTCAATAAAATAATGGTTAAGACCAGGCAATCTTAATAAATGTTCTTCTTTTCCATAAAGTAAGGCATGGTGAGGCCCATAGACTTTATAACAACTCAAAGTATAAAAATCAACATCTAAATCTTGGACATCAACTAATCTATGAGGTGCATAAGCTACACCATCTACACAAATCATAGCGTTGCGATCGTGTACAAATGCAGCAATTTCTTTGATCGGGTTGATGGTTCCCAGAACATTAGAAGCATGAGTCAAGGCTACCAGTTTTGTGCGCTGACTCATCAATGGTTCTAAATCTGCTAAATGAAGTTCCAAAGTATCTGGACGAACTTGCCACACTTTAACCTTCATTCCTTGTTTTTCAAGAGCTACCCAAGCACCAATATTGGCCTCATGGTCACAATTAGTAACAATAACCTCATCACCAGGTATAAAGGTTTGACCCAGAGACATTGAGAGAACTTTCAACATCATTGTAGTAGATGGGCCCATAACGACTTCTTTAGAAGAATTGGCATTAATGAAAGTAGCCATTCCCCTAATTGCTAAAGCCAATCGTTCTCCAGCAAGTTGAGAAACCCCATAAGAAGCTCCCAACTGGACATCAGAACTTAGGAGAAATTCGCTAATTCTATCTACTACTTTTTTCAAGGTTTGTGACCCACCAGCATTATCAAAAAAAGTCCATTCACCAGCTAGAGCCGGAAAATATTGACGAACTTTATCAAGATTCAAGAGCATAGTATAAGTTTTATAGAGAATGTTCTTTACCCTAGCCTACCTTCTGACAAGTCGCCCAGAGAACATCTATATTCTCTTTTGATGTTTGCATCTGATTGTGACAGCCTTCTTGCTCTAGACATCTGGTGAAAAAGTATGTAGAAAGATGTAGCACTGCTATGTCTCTACAAGCGTTCTAGATCGTGCATATTATTTAATATCGTGCATATTATTTAATTTCTGGAGATGTCTTCCGCAAAAACCTATCTAAAGAGGGTATACTTAAACCCATAAAGAGTATTTTACTATTTGTAACTATACAAGTTACACCCCTCCCCAAACCTCACTCCACTTGCTTTTATAGCAGGAACGCTAAGAGCGAACAAGTGAGTCCGGTCGATCAAGGTAGTGGCAACCCTTACAAAAGGGAGAGTGGTTGGGTATTTCTGTATCTCACGTTGGCGTAGCCTCTATCTTTGACAAGCTGTTGGCGTTCGTAGAGAAGTTGAAATATTCTGTATTTAACTTCCAGCAACTATTAATGTCTTGATTCTTCACAATTTTCGCCAATTTTATTTGATAACTTTAAGGGAGAGTCAAAGCAACTATTGTTTTGAGTCTTAATTCCTTGATTGAAAATAAAGGAACGACTTATGAATACTACGGTTAAATATGACATCAAGGTTATCCAGGAAGAAGCACTTCAACTTGTTAAAAAGAGACTTGTTAACCGTCAGCAGCCAATTTATACCCTCTGTAAATATATTCCTCATCGTGAATGGATTAATTTTGAACTTGAGCTAGAAAAAAACGAATTTCTACTCAGAGATAGAATTATCGATTTACTGAATCATGAATCTTGGGAAGATGATTGAGGCTGCATCCCAATAAAATCAAAATTACAAATTTATTTTTCAACATTAAAAACTCTCGAATTAATCGGGAGTTATAAACAAGAGATTATTAAAGTAAGCAATAAATCTTTATGGATTGCTGAGGTGCTTGAAAAGATAAGGGAACCATCGCTAGCGTAGCAATAATTCTCTGTTAAGCAAGTTACCACAATCAAAACAAGCTGTGTGAAGAAAAGTAAACAAGGCTCAAACTCTTTTTCTTCCTTCTTTATCCCAACAATAATTATTGACACCGAACTCCTTAAAAGCCAATACAGATCAGTTAAGAAAAATTGTAACTCTGCATGGGAATGGCTAATTATGGCTTGCTCCTCTAGTTGGACATAGCCTAACCTCAGAAGCAACCTCACCTCTTTGGCTGTGGGTTTGAGAAAGTTTTCTGTCTTCTTTTTGATCTGTCTCAGTTAATACCTGATCCTTGGGCTACAATCTCACATTTTTAGCAATTAATTACTGGAATAAAGAAAAATAATTATACTAAACGATTTCAGTAAATTGGATTAGTTAGATAACTCTTCTAACCCAATCCATTCGGTAATCGATTGCCATTGGCTTGCGTAGACAATAGTACTCCTACGTTTTTCTTGTTGAGGCTTTCTAGGTAGTTTACCCAGGACAACATCAGCGAATGAACTGGATTCATTCCAATTATAAATAGGCATTTCCTGCCAGCAGTGGCGACAAAACCAGTAAGTCTCTGCACCGCGTATATGTTCTAAAAGTAGGCTTGAGCAGCAAGGGCAGTAATTCATATTTTTCTCAAATCCTGTTCATAAAAGTGTTATTGCAAATCAGGGCAGCTACTTGAGAAGCCCGTAGATATTTAAAAGAAACTGTCTATATTTTGACTATAGTATTTAAATATGAGAAACTTGTGAGGATAGTTAAAATACTTAATTATTTAGCAAAACTTATACACATTTCTTAAGTAATGCTTTCCGGCTGATTTAGCCGTTTTTTCACAAAATCCTCAAATTATCTTCAGATAAATTCCAGGAAGATCACTATAATTGACAAATTAACCATAAGATTCAACGAGCAACTGCTTAAATTAGCTAGCTTAAATCATGTTATTAATCATTCTCTATGATCGATTAGCCCTGATAGTTTTTTAGTCGAAGCTATTGTCTTGATGAATCAGAAAATATTCAGCCAATTGAGATAGAGCAAGTCCGTAGCCAAAGTCAAAATAATTTAAAATTATGGGTTGAGGCACAATCGGCTCAAATGATGCAAGTTAATCAGGAACTTCAGCAAGCCCTCGAAGAACTCCAGGTTGTGAAAGAAAAACTGCACCAAGCTTACGAGGAGTTAGAGCAACGAGTGACAGAACGGACAGCAGAACTTGTGATGTCTAACGTGCTGTTGCAACAAGAAATTATTGAACGCCAAAGCGCAGAAACTGCATTACGGCAGAGCGAAAACCTCTATCGCCAACTCGTAGAGAGCCAAACTGACATAATTATCCGCATTGATTTGCAGGGGCAGATTACCTTTGCCAATGTCGCAGCTTGTCAAACCTTCGGCTGGAAACAAGATGAGTTTCGTGGTCAGTCATTTTTACAGTTTCTTCATCCAGATGACTTGCCTCAAGTGATGGAAAGTATCACAGCTTTAGGATCTTCATATTATACCTTGACTAGTTGTGAGCGATGTGCATTGACAGCCAACGGTCTTCGCTACTTTCAATGGAATGCGATCGCAATTCAGAATGACAAAGGAGAGGTTGTTGAAATACAACAGGTAGGCAGAGATATTACCGAACAGCAAGCCGCGCTACATGACCGCCAACTTGCCGAAGCAGCACTACGCCAAAGTGAGGAGAAATTTCGCACTTTTTCGGAAAATACCCACGCAATGATCTGGATTGGTAGCGCAGATTCATTCTACCCTTTGTACATTAGTCCTGCTTATGAGAAGATTTGGGGTCGATCTTCCCAAGGTTTATTTGAGCAACCAACATCTTGGGTAGACACAGTTCATCCAGACGATCGCGATCGCGCTACCCAATCAATCGAGCAACTGCTTAGTGGTAGTAAATCCATTTCAGCAGAATATCGGATTTTGCGACCTGATGGATCGATCCGCTGGATTTGGAATCGGGGCTTTGCTGTCTATGATGAGCAAGGAAAAGTTAGCTACTATGGTGGCATTGCCGAAGATATCACCGAGCGCAAGCTGGCTGAAGAATCGCTGCGAGAAAGTGAAGCGCGATTGAGTTTAGCTACCGAAGCTGTCCAAATAGGGATATGGGATCGCAACCTGATCGCCAATACTTGTGTTTGGTCTGCCAGTATGGGGCTACTTTATGGTCTGCCGAGCAATACCTTGTGTCCAACTGTTGAAGACTATTTCAATTTAATCCATCCAGCAGACCGCGAATCTGTAGCTGCGAGTATAGCTCGGATGATTGAGGAAGGAAAGGGATCTACAGAATATCGAATTGTCTGGCCCGACGGCAGCCTACACTGGTTAAACTGCAAAGGTCAAGTCTACTATAACGAAGTCGGTCAGCCGATCCGGATCATCGGTACAAATCGGGATATCACTGAGCGCAAGCTGGCGGAACAAAAAATCTCCGAACAAGCTGCTCTACTTGATATCGCTACCGACGCCATATTAGTTCGAGATTTCCAGTCTCAAATCTTATTCTGGAATAAAGGTGCAGAGCGGATGTACGGTTGGCTTTCTACAGAGGTTATTGGCAAAGACCTCCACTAGATTTTATACCCAGGTGGAACTCACCAGCAATTGAAAGAACCACTAAAAAGCGTAATTGAAAGTGGCTCGTGGCAAGGTGAGTTACATAAAGTTACAAAATCCGGTCAGAAGATTATTGTGGAAAGCCGTTGGACATTGATGCGCGATTCTGCAGGAGATCCCAAATCCATCCTGACAGTTGACACTGACATCACCCAAAAGAAACAACTCGAAGAGCAGTTTTTTCGCACCCAGCGATTGGAAAGCCTTGGTACCCTTGCAGGTGGTATTGCTCATGACTTGAACAATATATTGACACCAATTTTGGCAGCGGCTCAATTATTACAAGGAAAATGTTTCCAAGACGAGGAGCTTTCTAGGCAATTGCTGACACTGATAGAAAGCAACGCTAAACGCGGAGCAGCTTTAGTGAAGCAAGTCTTATCCTTTGCGCGAGGATATAAAGGAGAGCCGACAATTATCCAAGTCCAGTATCTGATTTCAGAAATTATCCAAATTGCTAAACAGACATTTCCCAAATCTATTGAATTTTCTACCGTTATCCCAGAAGGGATTTGGGCGATCGCTGGGGACACTACACAACTGCATCAAGTGTTAACGAATCTGTTAGTAAATGCCCGCGATGCTTTACCAGATGGTGGCAATATCAATATTTCTGTGGAAAATAAGTTTATTGATGAAGCTTATACCAGAATGAATCTTGATGCCAAGGTTGGGCATTATATTGTGATTACCGTTGCCGATAATGGAATTGGGATACCACCAGAAATATTAGATAGAATTTTTGAGCCATTTTTCACCACCAAAGAGGTCAACACAGGTACGGGGCTTGGACTTTCAACAGTGCTGGGCATTATGAGAAGCCATGATGGTTTTATTAAAGTGTCTAGCAATGTTGGTAGAGGCAGCAAATTTGACCTATTTTTACCAGCTGTGGAAGCAACCCCAGTATTCAAGATAGAAGACCTGGATGTGCTTCCAGGACAGGGAGAATTGATTTTAGTTGTAGATGATGAAGCCCAAATTCGGGAGATAGCCACAATCATCCTAGAAAATCATAACTATAAGATACTAACTGCCAGTAACGGCATTGAGGCGATCGCACTTTACGCCCAACACAAGCATCAAATAAATGCCGTATTGATGGATCTAATGATGCCAGAAATGGATGGCATCACTGCTATTCGCACCTTGCGAAAAATGAGCAATCAGCTGCAAATTATTGCCTGTAGCGGGCTGAACTCAATGGATGTGTTTACTCAAGCTGCTGATGTGAATGTGCAAGTAATTTTATCAAAACCCTATACGGCCAGAGAATTATTGAACACTTTACACCATCTATTTAGAGGGTAGTAAAGATAAAAGGAGCAGGGGAGAAGTTGCAGTAACTTTTCCCCTCTGCTTCTTCTGCCCAATGTCCAATCCCTCACAAGATCCTCAGATTGTTTTCCTAAATTTAGAGTGTAGGCAAGTTTGGCAAAATAGGGTTAATCCGGCTGATGAATATTGTTAGGAAGATTAATGATGAGTTATCGATCGCTGGGCAAATTACACTAAATCAGCTGCAACAAATAGCTGATGAGGGTTATAAGTCTGTACTGAACCTACGTTTGGCTAACGAAACAGGCTTACTCGCTAATGAGCAGGAAAAGACTGAGCTTTTGGGATTGTATTATGTTAATCTCCAAACTCAAGCGGAAAATATTAATCATCAAGGTATGATCGAGATATATCAGCTCATCACTAAGCTACCCAAACCGACTCTGATGCATTGCGATAATTCAATTCGTTCAGCTGCAATAGTATTTTTGTATATCGCCATCAAACAGGGTATAGGCTTTGAAAAAGCACTACAAAAAGTTATTAGTTTAGGCTTGACATAAGACTAGTACCGCAAGGCGGAATTAAAAATTAAAATAAATTAATTTTTAATTGTTAATTATGGGGTGATGCTCTACTAGCGATCGCTCCAATTTTGCTTTAGTACTTAATTGGGAATAGTGTTTTATACCTGATTGAGAAAGAAACTTGTTCAATAATTCTCCCTTGTCCGCCTTCCTTCAATCCCTCATCCCATAAATTTGAAGTTCTCACAGCTTTTCATCCCAGAGCTAGACGCGAATATTTTTATAGTCATTTATTATCGTTTGGGGAATATACCTCAACAAACCGAAGACTGGAAAGAAAAATGAGGTTGTTGCCTAGCTAAATTTCTGGAATTCGTCATCATGTATGAATTAGTTCAAGCTCTCTCCAACGGTGATGAAAAAACTGCTCTACATCAGTTGATTTATGCGTTGAGTGCTTCAGGTAAGCATTACTTTCTAAGAAATGAGATTTTGCAAGCTTTTGCCGATTACTGTCATCAATCCCAAAAGCCAGCCTATTTTTACTACTCTTCTTCTGTTGGCAAACTAATACAATACACCCACGAAATAATTCTCGAAGAGGAAAGTACGTGGTTCGTAATTCGACCGAAGATTGCCAATCAAGAAGTTTGGCAACTGACAGCCGATTTTAGCAGGTTCGAGCAGATGACGCCTCAAGCGCTGTTAGATGTGAGAGATCGTCTAGTCAACCGCTACCAACCCCATATCCTCGAAATCGACCTCCACCCCTTCTATGAGAGTTCTCCAAGAATCGACGACGCTAGAAATATTGGTCAAGGTTTAGCCTTCCTCAACCGTTATCTGTGCAGTCAATTGTTGACTAACCCCCAATATTGGGTAGAAATGTTATTTAAAGCATTACATGGGCTGCAATGCAACGGTATTCGCCTATTGTTGAGCGATCGCATTCCTTCTGGTATTCAGTTAGCCAAACAAATTAAGCTAGCGCTCAAATTGCTGAGTGAGCGATCGCCTGATGAACCGTATGAAAAATTTAGCTTTGACCTCCAAGAACTCGGCTTTGAGCCAGGTTGGGGCAACACTGCGGCGCGAGTCTCTGAAACTTTAGAACTTCTCGACCGACTCATTTACTCCCCAGAACCCGGCATCTTAGAAACATTTGTAGCTCGCGTCCCCGCTGTCTTTCGCGTCGTCCTTGTTTCCGTCCACGGCTGGGTGGGACAGGAGGATGTTTTGGGAAGAGATGAAACACTCGGTCAAGTTATCTACGTCCTCGAACAAGCTCGTAGCTTAGAAAACGAGCTGCGCGAACAAATCAAACTCGCTGGACTCGACCAGTTAGGTATTAAACCCCATCTGATTATTCTGACTCGATTAATCCCTAACTGTGAAGGCACATTTTGTAACCTGCCCTTAGAAAAAGTCCAAGATACCGAAAATGCTTGGATATTGCGCGTTCCTTTTGGTGAATTCAATCCAGAAATTACCAATAATTGGATTTCTAAATTTGAGATTTGGCCTTATTTAGAACAGTTTGCTGTAGATGCAGAAAGAGAATTACTAGCTCATTTTAAAGGCAAGCCTAATCTAGTTGTTGGCAATTACAGTGATGGTAATTTAGTAGCTTTTCTCCTATCTCGACGGATGAAAGTCACCCAGTGCAATATTGCCCATTCCTTGGAAAAACCTAAATATCTATTTAGCAATTTGTATTGGCAAGATTTAGAAGATAAATACCACTTCTCGGCACAATTCACCGCCGATTTGATTAGCATGAATGCAGCCGACTTCATTATTACATCGTCCTATCAAGAAATTGTTGGCACACCCGACACCATAGGTCAATACGAGTCGTACAAGTGGTTTACGATGCCGCAGTTATATCATGTTGTTGATGGGATTGATTTATTTAGTCCTAAATTCAACTTAGTACCACCGGGGGTAAATGAAAATATTTTCTTTCCCTATAGCCAAAAAGAAAAGCGAGATTCTAACCTTTGCACACAAGTTCACGACTTACTATTTAGCCGCGAAGACTCTCAAATAATTGGTCAGTTAGAGCGGCCTAATAAGCGAGCAATATTTGCCGTTGATACTGTCACATCAATCAATAATCTCACTGGTTTAGCTGAATGCTTTGGTAAAAGTCAGGCTTTGCAAGAGCATTGCAATCTGATTTTCTTAACTAGTAAACTTCGTCCAGATGAAGCTACAAACTCAGAAGAAGCAGAAGAAATCCAAAAACTTCACGACATTATCGATCAATATCATCTCTATGGCAAGATTCGCTGGGTAGGGATGCGTATCCCTAGTAGGGAACTCGGCGAAGCCTACCGAGTAGTTGCAGATTCTCAAGGAATTTATATTCATTTTGCCCACTTTGAATCCTTTGGACGGAGTATTTTGGAAGCCATGATTTCCGGCTTACCTACTTTCACTACCCAATTTGGCGGCTCTTTAGAAATTCTTGAGAACCAAGAAAATGAGTTTAATGTTAATCCTACAGACTTAGAAGGAACGACAACGAAAATTTTAGACTTTCTTGCAAAATGTGATGCTCGTGCTGAATACTGGCAAGAAGTTTCAGAATGGATGAGTCAGCGAATTCATCACAAATATAATTGGCATTTACATAGCAATCAATTACTACTGCTTGCTAAAATGTTTAGTTTTTGGAACTTTGTTGCTCCCGAAAATAACGAAGCTAGAGATCGCTACATGGAAACCTTATTTCATCTCATTTATAAACCCAGAGTCGAAAAGATTTTGGAAAAGCATAAGGGGGGATGAGGGAGTGGGGAGCGGAGGAGCAGGGGAGTAGGGGAGCAGAGGAGCAAGGGAGAGTTAGAAATGGATTCATCCACCTCGGAACTGGATTCATCCACCCCGGAACTGGATTCATCCACCTCAGAACTCCGTTCATCCACCTCGGAACTGGATTCATCCACCTCAGAACTCCGTTCATCCACCTCAGAACTCCGTTCATCCACCTCAGAACTCCGTTCATCCACCTCGGAACTGGATTCATCCACCTCGGAACTGGATTCATCCACCTCGGAACTCCGTTCATCTAGCTCAAAGACTCAACATCCCCACTCACAACTTATGCAAACAAAAGGTCGTTCTCGCCATTTTATTTACACAGACTGGATATTAATCGAAACCCAGTTTGACCCTGAGCAATTGCACTCTAAAGAAACCGTCTTTACGATCGGCAATGGATACCTGGGAACAAGAGGCAGTTTTGAGGAAGGTTATCCTCATGCATTGCCAGCTACTTTTATCCACGGTGTCTACGATGATGTGCCTGTAGTTTACACTGAACTGGTAAATTGCCCTGACTGGCTACCCTTGATAGTGATTGTAAACGGCGATCGCTTCCGTCTCGATCAAGGTGAGATATTGCGCTACGATCGCCAACTTGATTTAAGCCAAGGATTACTAATCCGAGCCGTGCGTTGGCGCTCTCCCAGTGGCGATACCATAGACATCAGCTTTGAACGCTTTGCTAGTCTTGCAGATCCCCATGTGTTGGCGTTACGCTGCCATCTAACCCCAGTAGATTTTGAGGGGTTAATCGAAATTCAAGCTAGTATCAATGGCTATCCAGAAAATCAGGGTTTAAATCACTGGGAAGGACTAGATCAGGGCAAAATCGACCAAGGAATTTGGTTACAACGCCGCACCCGCAGTTCCCGAATTGAACTCGGTATGGCAGCTAAGGTGACAATATTAGGCAGTGAAGCATCTTTGCAAGTCAGTACTGCACCTGGTTATCCGACTTTAAGCACGACCTTCTTGGCTAAAGTGCAACAGACCGTAACGGTGGATAAGATTGTGACAGTTTTTACCTCACGGGAGATTGACACACCAGTGACAACTGCTCAAGAAAAACTCGCGCACCTGCCCGATTACACAACATTACTAAAAGCCAATGAACAGGCATGGGATGAGGTTTGGCAGCAAAGTGACATCCTCATTGAAGGAGATAGCACAGCTACTTTTGCTGTTCGCTACAATCTGTTTCAACTGCTGATTGCTGCGCCACGGCATGATGACAAGGTGAGCATTCCTGCTAAAACCCTTTCTGGGTTTGGCTATCGCGGTCATATCTTTTGGGATACAGAAATTTTTATGCAGCCGTTGTTTCTGTTTACCCAACCAGCGATCGCCCGCAATTTACTCAATTACCGTTGGCACACCTTACCAGGAGCTAGACGCAAGGCAGCCCATTACGGCTATCAAGGAGCAATGTTTGCCTGGGAAAGTGCTGTTACTGGAGATGAAGTGACACCACGTTGGGCTATCGGCAATGATTTTTATGGTGAAGACGTGCGGATTTGGTGCCGCGATCGCGAAATTCATATTAATGCAGATATCCCCTACGCAGTCTGGAACTACTGGCAAGCTACTGGTGATGATGACTGGATGCAAAAGTGTGGCGCAGAGATTATCTTAGATGCGGCGATATTTTGGGGTAGTCGAGTCGAATTCAATCCTGAGCGCGAACGGTATGAAATTCGGGGAGTAATCGGAGCAGATGAATACCATGAATTCGTCCACAACAACGCCTTTACAAACCGGATGGCGCAATGGCATCTAGAGAAAGCGATCGCAGTCTATGATTGGTTGGCTCACAAATTCCCCGAACAAACTACCGAACTAGAACAGAAACTAAAGCTCACCCCAGAGGAACGATTGCACTGGCAAGATATCATCGCTAAAATCTTGTTTCTCTACGATCCATCAACAGAACTAATCGAGCAGTTCGAGGGATTTTTCCAATCGGAAGATATCGATTTAGCAGATTACGAACCACGCGATCGCTCCATGCAAGCCATCTTAGGTGTCAATCAAATCAATAAATATCAAGTAATCAAGCAACCAGATATATTAATGCTCCTATATTTAATGCGGGAATCAGCAGATTTTCCCTATAACGAAAAAGCATTGCAGACAAACTGGGACTATTACGCACCCCGCACTGATATTACTTATGGTTCGTCCCTTGGCCCAGCAGTTCAGGCTATCTTAGCTTCCGACTTGGGCAAATCAACCGAAGCTTACCAACAATTTATGCGAGCCTTAATGGTTGATCTTGAAGATAACCGAGGAAACACCAACGATGGAATTCACGGCGCTAGTGCAGGTGGCATTTGGCAAGCTGTAATTTTTGGATTCGGTGGCATCCAGCTAACCGAAAATGGCCCCGTAGCCAATCCCCATCTTCCCCCTGGCTGGAAGCGCCTGAAGTTTAAACTGCACTGGCGTGGGGAATGGCATGACTTCGATTTGCATGAGGAATTGGGGGCAGGGGAGCGGGGGAGCGGGGGAGAAGTTGCAGTAAGTTTTTCCCCTCCGCCTCTGCCTCTTGTTTCCCATGAACCCTCGCCCATGCCCAACATCCAAGGATTTATCTTTGATTTAGATGGTGTGCTTACAGATACAGCAGAACTCCATTATCTAGCTTGGAAAAAGCTAGCAGATGAAGAGGGTATACCGTTTAATCGGGAGGCTAACGAAGCGTTGCGGGGTGTATCTCGTCGTGCTTCCCTGATGTTGATTATTGCGGATAGACCGTATTCGGAAGCACAAATAGAGGAGATGATGGAGCGTAAAAATCGCTACTATGTGGAATTTATCCAAAATATGACACCCCAGGATTTATTGCCAGGTGCGATCGCCTTGTTGGATGAACTGCGGCAAGCTGGGATTAAGATCGGTATTGGTTCAGCGAGTAAAAATGCCCGCCCAGTGCTAGAGCGATTGGGCATTGCCGGCAAAGTAGATGCGATCGCAGACGGTTACAGTGTACAAGAACCCAAGCCAGCCCCCGACCTATTTCTGTACGCAGCCAAGCAGCTAGGAATCGAACCAGAGCAATCTATAGTTGTAGAAGATGCCGCAGCAGGTGTTGAAGCTGCTCTAGCTGCTGGTATGTGGGCATTAGGACTCGGCCCTGTTGAACGAGTTGGAGCCGCTCATATTGTTTTACCCAGCCTAGAAGGTATTACATGGGCAGACCTACGAGAGCAATTGAGTAACTATTTCCAGACAAAAACAGTGAACAAATGAGAACCGCTTGATTACTTACAGCAGATTTGAAGGAAGATAAAGTACATAACGATTCGTCTTAAAGCCAGTTATAAAACGTGTTTTACTTCTGAATTCTGCTGTATTCAGTCCTAATCTCCCCAAAGAACTGAAACTACCTAAAACTACACTGAAATTACTGATAACTGCTAAACTCCAAAAGCTAAGATCGTCTAAATAGGGAATCTAAAATAAAACCCGACTTTAGCAATTAGGAGCAAGAGCGTGAATTTGGACGATTTAGCTTTGCAGATAGAGAATATGCGTAAGCGCGTCGCCCTCTTGCAACGCCAGAGTGAACAGCAAAAAGCACAGGCAGATATTGAACTCGTCACCGCAGTATTCAAAGAAGTTTACCTAACTTTGGAAGAACTCCTACTAGTGAATAAAGATTTAAAGCAACAGAATGAAGAATTATCCAATACTCAACAGGCCTTGTTAGCACAACGTCAACGCTACCAAGAACTATTTGAGGAAGTACCAGACGCTTATTTTGTGACTGATACAAAAGGGATAATTCAGGAAGCTAACTCAGCCGCCACCACTCTGCTTAACATTTCTAAAAGTTCATTGTTGGGCCACTCCATAGGGATTTTTATACTTGAGAAAGAAATAATTGCTTTTCATTTGAAACTAACTCATCTGCGCGATCGCGCCCAATTCCCAGACTGGAAAATGCAAGAGTGGGAAGTAAACCTGCGACCACGTGACAAAACATCTACTATGGCTGCGGTTAAGGTGGTTGCTATCCGTAATCAATATAGTGAGTTAGTTGGTCTGCGCTGGCTATTGCGGGATATTAGCGAAAGCAAGCGAACCCAAGCCAAGCTGCAATGGGCAGAAGAGGCGATGCGACAAGCGCTTGCCAAAGAAAGGGAATTTAGCGAACTTAAATCCCGCTTGCTCACCATCACTTCCCATGAGTTTCGCACCCCTTTGGCTACCATCCACTCTTCTGCGGAACTACTAGAACATTATCGCCACCTCTGGAGCCAAGAGCGACAAGAAACGCACTTGCGTCGTATTCAAACATCAGTTATGCATATAACCCAGTTGTTGAATGATGTCTTAGTGGTGAGTCAGGATGAAACAGGCAAGTTAGAGTTTAATCCAACACCTATAAATTTGGTGGAATTTTGCTGCGATTTATTAGAAGAATTACAACAGAGCGATCGCTCACAACATGCGATCGTTTTTAGCAGTGAGTGCCAATCTACAAGAGCTAATTTAGACGCCAAACTACTACGGCAAATCTTGAGTAATTTATTCTCGAATTGTCTAAAATATTCTCCCATTGGTAGTACAGTTAGGTTTTCTCTAACCACTAGCAACGAGCAAGCTATATTTCAGACTCAAGACTCTGGTATTGGCATTCCCCCTTCTGACATTGAACACATCTTTGAACCCTTCCATCGCGCTAGTAATACAGCCAATATTCCAGGAATGGGATTGGGAATGTCCATCGTCAAGCAGGCTGTAGATTTACATGGCGGCGAGATTACAGTCGAAAGTGCGATCGATGCGGGAACTACCTTTACAGTCATTCTCCCATTTTCAAGAAATTTCCATGTATAGCTAATCAATCACTTTTATTTATTGGATTTAAAAAAAAAAGTAATTGCTTGTATGCTAGAAGGTCTTTAAAGTAGAGTAAGCCGGTCAACAATAGGTTGATTGTAAAGTTTTTCTTCGCAGTAGCTTAGGGAAACAAACTCAAAAACTTTGTATCTTTAAATATGAGCTTAAAATATTACGCCTGTGGTAATCTCTAACAAATCAGAATACGCACTTCTAGCCCTGTTAGAGTTGGCAACCTGCTACCCTAACGGTGAAGCCCTACAAATTCGAGAGATAGCGGCATTGCAAGACATCCCGAACCGCTATTTAGAACAACTCCTAGCAACATTAAGACGTGGAGGTTTAATTAAGAGTATACGCGGAGCCAAAGGTGGCTATGTTCTGGCACGAGATCCCGGAAAGATTACAGTTTTGGATGCTTTTAGCTGCATGGAAGGGTCAGATATTGTTGTCTCTCCCTGTGAGCCGACTCCCAACACGGTAGAAGGTGAGCTAATTCAGGAAGTTTGGCAAGAAGCACGTCAGGCTGCTAACTCCGTTTTGGAAAAATATACCCTCCAAGACCTTTGTGAACGAAGATCGAGCCGAGAAGAAAAGGAACTAATGTATTACATTTAGGAAGGATGACCAAATAATTACTAATTCGTAATTCGTAATTAAAAAGGGTACGTGAAAGTAATAACGAGCAACCTGTGACGCTGTTATATGCCTGAAGTCAATTTTCAACAGCCTATAAATAGTGCCGCTACTCTCGTGGAGAGTTATGCAGCAGGAAAACGGAACTTTAGTAAAGCAGAACTGGGTAATGCCGATTTGCAAGGCATTAACTTGAAAGGATCTGACCTGAGTTATGCTGACTTGAGTGAAGCTAACCTGAGTAGCGCTAATTTGAGGGGGACTGATTTGAGCTTTGCCGATCTGGGTCAAGCCAATCTGAAGGATGCCGATCTTAGGGGAGCATTGTTGATGTCAGCAAATCTCCGCCAAGCCGCTCTCAAAGGAGCAAACTTCGAAAAAGCAGACTACGATCGCAACACCCATTTTCCTCAAGATTTCGACTCAGTGAAAGCGGGTATGCAGATTAAATTTGAAGATTGATTAATTTAAGTTAAACATGGTACTTGCCTCAAGATAGAAGATATTTCTCTCAAAAGAGTTGTATTTTGGTAAAAAAGCCTATCTATGAGGTTGACAATGGAGGCGAAAAGTGAAACCCTCAACCGACGCGCACCACTAATTACTGCTGGAATTTTTCTTGGTGTGGGTCTTGGAGGGTTTATTGATGGAATTTTACTGCATCAAATCCTCCAGTGGCATCACATGCTCAGTAACATTAGACCTCTGACAAACAGGGCGAATATAGATTTGAACATGGTATGGGATGGGTTCTTTCATACCTTAAATTGGGTATTCACCGTGGCAGGACTTGTGTTACTATGGCGTGCTGGAAGACGTGATGATGTTCCTTGGTCATCACAAACCTTTATCGGATCGATACTGATTGGGACTGGGTTGTTCGACTTGGTTGAAGGTTTAATTGACCACCAAATTCTCGGTGTCCATCATGTGAAATCAGGTCCAAATGAGTTAGCTTGGGACTTAGGATTTCTTGCGTTAGGTGCGCTACTTGTCGCCATCGGCTGGCTAATGATAAAAAAAGAGTCAACAGTCATTAGTCATTAGTCATGGGGCACAAGAGGCAGAGGGGCAGGGGGCAGAGGGGAAAATTCTTCTCCCTTGCTCCCTTGCTCCCCTGCCCCCCTGCTTTTCCACTCCCCACTCTCCCCTATGACAGATACTTTTGAAAAAACTAGCTGGAGTTGGCATTTATCTCAATTCCAACAACAAGCGGGTGAATGGTGGGAATACCAGTTTTACCGCTTTGAACAAGCTCTACCAGAATTGCCTACTGGATGGTCAATTAGCCCAAGGCTTAGTGAATTGCTGAAATTCCTGTTTTGGCTGGTATTGGGATTATTTATAGCCTGGGTGGGTTGGCGATTATGGCGAGAATTCAGCCCTTATGTTTATTCTTGGCTAAATAGAAGTGGCAATATCACTGATTTTCGCGTCAAAAATCGCTCTAATGATTCATCTATTGCTCTTTTGTTGGAGCGATCGCAAGAATTCTACCGTCAAGGTAACTACCGTGAAGCTTGCCGTTGTGTTTATTTAGCGATGTTACAGCAGTTGCATCAAAAAGCGATCGCACCCCACAAACTTAGCCGTACCGATGGAGAATATCTGCAATTGCTGCGATCGTCTGTGACTCCCATACAGCCTTATGAAACTTTAATTACCACTCACGAGCAATTATGTTTTGGTAATGCCGAGATTTTGCCAGATAATTATGAGCAGTGTCGGCAAGCTTATCGAGAAATTTCCCCGGAATGAAAAAGGATAGCACATCTGTGCTACCCTAATTTATTTTCCAGATTGCCTACTTTGTGGCAGTTGCGTAGACGCTCTGCGTCTTTTCGTTAGACATCACTTTTTCCAAAGTTTCCAAGGCAGTATTTACTTCTGCTTCTGTGACAATTAGCGGTGGCACAAATCGAACTACTTTTGGCCCGGCGGGTACGAGTAATAGACCCTCTTTGATAGCAGCATTGACGACATCGGCTGCGGTTAGTTGGATATCGGCTCGCAACTCTAAACCGTTGATTAAACCCCAACCCCGAACTTCGCCAATGTGCTGAGGATATTTTGCTGCGATCGCTTTTAATCCAGATCGCAACTGTTCACCCCTGTCTTGCACATTCTGCAAAATATTTTCTCGTTCCAATGTCTGGCAAACACTGAGTGCTACGCCACACACAAAAGGATTACCACCAAAGGTGCTAGCGTGTTCTCCTGGTTGAAAAACGTCGCAGAATTTCTTGCTCATCATTGCACCAATGGGGATACCGCCACCTAAGCCTTTGGCACTGGTGAAAATATCCGGTTCAACGCCGAGATGTTCGTAAGCCCATAATTTGCCACTGCGTCCCATACCAACTTGCACTTCATCAAAAATCAATAAAATGCCAGTTTCATCGCAAATCTGCCGGAGCTTTTTGAAATAGGCAACATCTCCTGGACGCACACCGCCTTCTCCTTGCAATGGCTCAATCAGAATTGCCGCTACCCGGTAATCGCCTTCATCCAACTCACTAATCGCCACTTCCACAGCGTTAATATCGTTGTAATTTACGTAGTGGAACCCAGGAACCAAGGGATCAAAATACTTTTGATACTTCGGTTGTCCCGTAGCGGTAATGGTCGCCAAAGTCCGTCCGTGGAAACTGGCATTGGCGGTTAAAATAATTGGTTTGTCAATTTCTAATACTGTGTGGGCATATTTCCGCGCCAGTTTAATTGCGGCTTCGTTAGCTTCCGCTCCAGAGTTGCAGAAAAATACGCGATCGGCACAGGAATGATCGACAAGCCATTTTGCCAATTCACCTTGTTCAGGGATGTAGTACAAATTAGAGACATGGTGCAGTTTCTGGATTTGGCGTGTCACCGCTTCTACCATCACTGGGTGGGCGTGTCCTAAAGTACAAGTGGCAATTCCCGCTACAAAGTCCAGATATTCGCGCCCCTGTGTATCCCAAACCCGGCATCCAGCACCCCGTTCTAGGGCTAAGGGAAACCGACCATAGGTAGACATGACAGCTTCATTAAAGCTATCTGCATCAAAGGGACTATATGCTGACCCTGAATCTGGGGGGATGGTGGCTTGGTCAACGAGAGTTTGTAGGCTCACTACCGCTCCTCCTGAAAGTTTTTCATTATATAGTTATTTACTAGTTTCCTAGAAATCCCTAAAAAATACTTTTTATTTAGCACAGATCGTACTTCTTCTTAGGCTAACGCTTATGTCACCTCAAACGCTTGGCAGTGGTGAAAAAAATTTTGTACTCAACGCTTGAGCAAGAGTATGAGCAACAGGCAATTTCCATAGACGCAGCCCGTCCAAATCTTGGGTAGCATGTAGGGGTTTTCTCACTGATGTCTAAGCCTGACTCGTCAAATACTAGCCTACGATTTTGATGGTACTAGGGCAAATGACGAAATTACCTTTGCTGTGTCTGGGAAAACTGTAACATTGTTCAACTTTGAGCTTTTTAAAATGCCGTTTAAATATTACCAGCATTAAAAATATGCTCTGCGGTTAAATTCAATTCTGGGAAAGTGGGTGAGATAATTTGATCGCTTCCACGAAACAGATAGAGTTGGTATTCGCCCTCAACTAGTGAATAAATCGATATTGTCGGTTGTTTGGGGTTGCCAATAAATCGCTTGCCTCCCAGTGCTGCGTAGTCTATAATCCAGTATTCCGGGATGCCGATTTCTTCATAACGACCCAATTTCGTGAAATAATCATCTCTCCAGTTTGTACTTACAACCTCAACTACCAAAGGGATTGACTCTGCTTGAGTAAGAGTAGATTCTTTTTTCCACAAAGGTTCATTTGCTAGATTGGGGCGGTTTAACAACAGCACATCTGGTAAATAAGCGGATTCACTTTCAGATGGTTTAACCAATGCTGTTTTGGGGCAGCCATAAGGTAGTTTTAGTCGGGTATATTCTAAAATAAATCTCTCGATTAAAAATAAAATAATCTCCTCATGATCGCCTGTAGGTGGTGGCATCTCGATTACTACTCCATCGTGTAATTCGTAGCGTTTATTTGAGTTGTCGGGGTATTTAGCGATAAATTCTTCAAATGTAACTAGTTTTCTTTGTAGGGCTTGAGTCATCGATTAATCCTCAATGCGAAACTTATGAGCTGAAAAGAAGAAACAATCTAAGTAGTCATGAGTTATTTAAATAACTTGTAATTAAATAAGTATGAATAATTAAAGGTTTGTAGTAAGCGGCTTCAGCCCTTGCTAAGAGACAATTTAATTAATTTTACATGGCGTAACTTAGTTTGATTTATTCTTGCCCACTTACTTAGATTAAATATACTAAAAAGGACGAATATTAAAAAGTTACTAGAAAACTAGAAATATTGGGTTAAAAGTACTATTTTTACGTCATTCTCAACACTTGAGCAAAAATATCAACGTATCCAAAAGGAGTTAATGGCTGGGGCGATCGCTCTCGGCGGTGTTTTCCTAATTGGCACTTTGTGGTACGCACTAGTTGAGGGCTGGGCGTGGGAAGATGCAGCTTACATGACAGTGATCACTCTTGCGACTGTGGGATATGGAGAGACACACCCACTAGGTAGCCGAGGAAGATTGTTTACCATTGCCTTGATTTTGTTGGGTGTAGTTAACATCGGTTACATTGTCAACAGATTTACAGAAGCGATCATTCAAGGCTACTTTCAAGAAGGAATTCGGCTACAGCAACAGAGGCGGTTAATGGAATCCCTAACAGAACACTACATTATTTGTGGATTTAGCCGCACCGGTCGTCAAATTGCCAAGGAATTTCGGGCAGAAGACGCACCTTTTGTAGTGATTGATGCTGACATGGAATCTGTACAAAGGGCGCAGGCAGAAGGTTATACGGCATATCAAGGTGACGCGACATTAGATGACACACTTTTGAAAGTTGGTATTGAACGGGCGGTTTGTATCGTTGCAGCCCTTCCTTCTGATGCTGAAAACTTATACATCGTATTGTCAGCTAAAACACTGAATTCGGGAATTCGGGTGATTGCACGGGCAAGTACAGAAGAAGCTTTGCAGAAGTTACGACGCGGTGGCGCAGATGAAGTGATATCCCCCTATATCACTGGTGGGAAGCGCATGGCTGCTGCGGCACTTAGACCCCAGGTATTGGACTTTGTAGATGGGATTTTGACAGGTGCAGACCGCCAGTTGTATATGGAAGAATTTTTACTCGACCCGGCTTTTTGCCCCTTTGTGGGTCAAAGTTTGCAAAAGGCGAGATTGCGATCGCAGTCTGGAGCATTGGTTCTTGCAATTCGCCGCGTTGATGGGACTTTAATCGGTGGTCCCACTGGCGATACAATTTTAATGCCGGGAGATCGGCTAATTGGTATGGGTACAGCAGAGCAGTTGCGTAGCCTGAATCAAATTCTCGGCCCAATGAATTCCAAGAAACTGCGACGACCGAAAAATACTTGATTATATTTTCTTTAATTACTATTTTATACTAATTAGCTATGGTCTTATAAGTATAACTGCGCAAGCAAATTTAGACTTTCCCAAATCGCCGCTCCCTTTGCTGGTAGGCACACAAGGCACGATGAAATTCGGCACGGTCAAAATCAGGCCAGAGAGCATCGGTAATATAAATTTCTCCATAAGCCATTTGCCAGAGCAGGAAATTTGAGAGGCGCATTTCTCCACTGGTACGAATTAACAAATCTGGGTCAGTAATTCCGGCTGTATACAAGTGGCTCTCAAAGACCTGTTCATTAATTTCATCGGGTTGTAGCAGACCTTGCTGGACTTGTTTGGCGATCGCCTGACAAGCTTGTAAAATTTCCTGCCGTCCGCCATAATTAGTTGCTACCGAAAACCGGATACCACGATTATTCTTAGTTGCTTCCATTGAACGGGAAATTTCTTGTTGGAGCGATCGCGGCAGGTCTTGCAAATTCCCTACAAACTTAATTTGAACATTCTCTTCGACCATTTCCCGCAGTTCTTGGCGCAAAACTCTTTGAAACAGAGTCATCAAAAAATCTACTTCTTCCTGCGGTCTTTTCCAGTTCTCCGTTGAAAAAGCATAAGCTGTCAACGCCTGAATTCCCCAATCCTGACAACAACGAAGTAAATCCTTAAGAGCATCTACTCCTCGTTTATGACCCATAATTCGGGGTAGACCCTGACGTTTAGCCCATCGACCATTACCATCCATAATTACCGCAACGTGCTGCGGCAATAATTCTCGTTTTAAATCGGTAGGTAAATCTTGCAGTTTAGTTTGTTGTGCTGTCATTTTTTATCTCGAGAAGCGGTCGATGGTAATCTGAGTAAACGTGAAACTAGTGCTAGTGTCTTCCCACCTATCCGACGAACAAAACTCAACAGACCAGGAGCAACAGCTTCCCTATCCACGGTTGGAGACAAAAGAGCTTCTAATGACTCTTTCAGTTTCCTAATCGTCAGCGGTCTATTTAGGGTTCCCCGTTCCGCTAAGGAAATAGAACCTGTTTCTTCAGAGACAACGACACAAATGCAATTTTCGACCCGCTCAGTAATTCCCATTGCTGCTCGGTGGCGTGTTCCCAGCTGGCGTGAGGCTGTGCGTCCCGAAAGTGGTAAAATTATACCTGATGACACGATCCGTGAGCCACGAATCAATGTCGCTCCATCGTGTAACAAAGTTTTCGGCTGAAAAATTGTCTGGATCAGTTCTTTAGAAACTTCCGCATTTAGCTTTACTCCTGGCACAGAAAAATCTCGCTCATCAATTGGCCCCGTGGTTTCCACAATTAGTAAAGCTCCAATGCGGTTTTTTGACAATTCTTTAACAGCCTCAACAATTTCATCAATTACACTATCAGATTTGGGGATTGCCAGACGGTCGGGTTGAAACATCTGGCGGAATTCGCCACGCCCCAATTGCTCCAAAAACCGCCGAAACTCTAACTGTAGAGCAACTGCCATCGCCACAGCACAGCCAATCACCAACTTTTCTAGTACAAAACTTAGCAGAGGTAGTCCGAATCTGCCACTTAGTGCTGAGGCTAGCATTAAGATAATGAATCCCCGCACCATCCATAGTGTCCGGCGCTCACTAATAATAACTAGTATCATGTACGTCAGCGCCAGCACTAACACAATATCCAGAGTCCCAAGTAGCAAGGACTGTGACCACCCCAGGTTTGTCAGCCATTGCTTCCACCAATCTCTCATGACATCTGGATTAAACTTTTGCCTCTAATTTACAGTTGGTCATTAGTCATTAGTCATTTGTCATTTGTCCTTTGTCATTTGCAAATGACTAATGACTAATGACAAATGACTAATGACTAATGACTATTTCTTTAATCTTTCTGGTAGGCGATCTTGTCGAATTAAATCTTCATAAGTTTCACGTTGCAAAATTAAATTTGCTTCGCCATTCGCCACTACGACTGCTGCCGGTCGGGGCAAGCGGTTGTAGTTAGATGCCATACTGTAATTGTACGCACCAGTTCCCATAACTACGAGAATATCCCCTGGTTCAGTCTTTGGGAGTAGAGCATTTTTAATCAAAATATCTCCTGATTCACAATGTTTACCAGCAATTGTGACTGTTTGGCTTAGGGGAGAAGACATTTTATTGGCAATGACTGCCCGATAAACTGATTGGTAAGTAATCGGGCGGGGATTGTCAGACATTCCGCCATCAATTGCTACGTAGGTACGAATTTCTGGGATGACTTTGGATGAACCAATAGTATAGGCAGTAACGCAAGCTGTAGCAATTAGCGATCGCCCTGGTTCACTCAGTAATTTCGGCAAAGGCAGATTTTCGGCTGCACAAGCTGCTTGAATTACTTCACAAATCGCCTTCACCCACTCTTCAATACTAGGGGGATCGTCTGATTCTATGTACTTAATCCCTAAACCGCCACCAACATTTAACTCTGTAATATTTAAACCATACTTCCCGGCATCCCGCAGCCACTGCACCATAACAGCCGCCAAATCTTGATGCGGTTGGCGCTCAAAAATTTGGGAACCAATATGAGCGTGTACTCCTACGCAATTCAGGGCAGATTGTTGACTGACAAAGGCAAAAACTTCATCTAAATCGTTGGGATCAAAGCCAAATTTGCTATCTAAGTGTCCCGTGCGAATATATTCGTGCGTATGACACTCGATACCGGGAGTAAGCCGTAACATGATGCGGATTGATTGACCAGGTTGGGCAATTTCCACAAGGGTATGCAACTCATACCAGTTATCCGCCACAACGGTAACACCAGACTCGATCGCTAAAATTAATTCTTCACGAGATTTATTATTTCCGTGAAGGTAAATTTTATCGTGACTAACACCCGCTTGCAAGGCGGTGTAAAGTTCGCCGCCAGAAACGACATCGATTCCTAAACCTTCAGAGGCGGCGATCGCACAAACTGCTAAACAATTCCAAGCTTTTGAGGCGTACAATACTTGAGATTCACCCTTATAGTATTGCTTGAAAGCATCTCGGTATTGCTGACAAGCCGAACGCAGGGTTTCTTCATCTAAAATATATAAAGGTGAACCAAACTGCTCAACTAGGGTTGTGACATCACACCCACCAATTTCCAAGAGGTCATGATGATGAACTCTGGCAGTCAAGGGTAAAAGTTCTTGATTAGGCGATGGATTTGCCTTGGTGTCGTGCCTTTGAGGTAAATATTGACTTCCAGAATGTTGAACCCCAGTGGGGTGAGTCGATACCATAACTATAAAAGTTTTCCTTGTTCAAATTACGGGCTTTGAGTTCGTCTCCCGATTCCCAGTTTACAAAGGGTTTGTAACGTTATTCAATAAATGTGATTTCATTAGACTTAGAAATTAAATTACTGACATTAGAAAATCTCAGTGCTATTCTGGAACTCGATCAAGCCTGTTTTGGCGGACTTTGGACTCTGGACGGCTACAAACGAGAATTGGATAGTCCCAACAGCGATTTACTCGGTTTATTTTCTCCCTCCTCCAGCACAAGTTTGCTAGGAATGGGTTGCTTTTGGTCAATTTTAGACGAAGCTCACATTACAATTTTGGCGGTTCATCCTCAATATCACCGTCAAGGAATGGGTGCGGCTTTATTATATTCACTCATTAAGACAGCTTGCGATCGCAAAATGGAACGAGCTACCCTCGAAGTCCGAGCTTCCAACTTGGCGGCAATATCTTTATATCAAAAATTTGGCTTCAAAACAGCTGGGCGGCGGCGGCGTTACTACCAAGATAACGATGAGGATGCTTTAATCCTTTGGCTCCCAGATTTACAACACCGCAAATTTAAAGCAACTTTAGACCAATGGTATTCCATTGTCAGCGATCGCTTGGACAAATCCTCTTGGCACTTGCTTTTTAAGTAGTTGGGCATTATTAATTTTCATCTTTTGGGGCTTACGATCGGCTTCAGCAAAAAAATGCAACTTTATATCGCCTATTATTATTTAAATATTTTATCTATATAAATGATTTGATAAGCAAATATTATAGGAATTATATTTGCTTGCTCTAAAAAAAAATATATGTTAAATATAAATGTTTGGGATTGAGTCAAAAAACCCTTAATCTAAGCAGTCAGCTATTTGTAATAAATCCCAAAAACGCTGGTGAACTAAAGCTCCTCAGTACACTAGCCAGATAAAAGTAGCGAATAGTTAACAATAAGCCCATCAACCCAAGTCATAGCTTCAGGATGTCTATAATCTGTTATACAGGCATCCAAAAGCTTTGCCTGTGCTAAAATCAGCATACCGGCACGACCGCAGGTGATGGGAAAAATGCCATGTTTGAACGCTTCACAGAAAAAGCCATTAAGGTAATCATGCTGGCCCAAGAAGAGGCCCGCCGTTTAGGTCACAACTTTGTTGGAACCGAGCAGATCCTCCTGGGTCTGATTGGCGAAGGCACTGGTGTGGCTGCCAAGGTGCTGAAATCAATGGGCGTCAATCTCAAAGATGCCCGAATTGAAGTTGAAAAAATTATAGGACGGGGATCAGGCTTTGTTGCCGTGGAAATTCCGTTTACGCCACGGGCAAAGCGAGTTCTAGAACTCTCCTTGGAAGAAGCACGCCAACTGGGGCATAACTACATTGGTACCGAGCATCTGCTGTTGGGCCTAATCCGCGAAGGGGAAGGTGTCGCAGCCAGGGTGCTAGAAAACCTCGGTGTGGATCTATCTAAGGTAAGAACCCAAGTCATTCGGATGTTGGGAGAAACTGCCGAAGTTTCACCAGGCGGTTCATCCGGGCGCACAAAAACCCCGACTCTGGATGAATTTGGCTCAAACCTAACCCAGATGGCGATTGACAATAAGCTCGATCCAGTGGTGGGACGCGCCAAGGAAATTGAGCGGGTGATTCAGATATTGGGTCGCCGAACTAAAAATAACCCAGTGCTGATTGGGGAACCAGGGGTTGGTAAAACAGCGATCGCTGAAGGTTTAGCTTCACGCATTGCCACCAAAGATGTCCCTGACATCCTGGAAGATAAACGCGTCGTCACGTTGGATATTGGTTTGCTCGTAGCAGGAACCAAGTACCGGGGTGAATTTGAAGAACGCTTGAAAAAAATCATGGATGAAATCCGCTCTGCGGGTAATGTCATTCTCGTGATTGATGAGGTACATACCTTAATTGGTGCGGGTGCAGCCGAAGGTGCAATTGACGCAGCAAATATCCTCAAGCCAGCTTTGGCCAGAGGTGAGTTGCAGTGCATCGGAGCTACAACCCTAGACGAATACCGGAAGCACATCGAGCGAGATGCAGCACTAGAGCGGCGTTTCCAACCAGTGATGGTTGGCGAACCTACAGTTGATGAAACAATTGAAATTTTGTATGGTCTGCGCGAACGCTACGAGCAACACCATAAACTGAAAATCTCCGACGAAGCATTGGTAGCAGCGGCGAAGTTATCAGACCGTTACATTAGCGATCGCTACCTTCCAGATAAAGCCATCGACTTAGTTGATGAAGCTGGTTCTAGGGTGCGCTTGATTAACTCTCAACTGCCACCCGCAGCCAAAGAGTTAGATAAAGAACTGCGTCAGATATTAAAAGAAAAAGATGACGCGGTGCGCTCTCAAGACTTTGATAAAGCTGGAGAACTGCGCGATCGCGAAATGGAAATCAAAGCTGAAATCCGAGCGATCGCTCAAAGCAAGACCAATGCAACTGGCACAGAAGGTGAAGAACCTGTAGTTACAGAAGAAGACATTGCCCACATTGTCGCTTCTTGGACTGGGGTACCGGTGAACAAACTCACCGAATCTGAATCTGAAAAGCTGCTGCACATGGAAGACACCTTGCATCAGCGTTTAATTGGTCAAGACGAAGCTGTGAAGGCAGTTTCACGCGCAATTCGTCGCGCTCGTGTCGGTTTGAAGAATCCCAACCGACCCATAGCTAGCTTTGTCTTCTCTGGGCCTACTGGTGTAGGTAAAACCGAGTTGGCCAAATCCTTAGCTGCTTACTTCTTCGGTTCCGAAGAAGCGATGATCCGCTTAGATATGTCCGAATACATGGAGCGTCACACCGTCAGCAAGCTGATTGGTTCCCCTCCAGGTTATGTTGGTTATAACGAAGGTGGTCAGCTGACCGAAGCCGTGCGGCGGCGTCCTTACACCGTGGTGTTGTTCGACGAAATCGAAAAAGCCCACCCCGATGTCTTCAACATGCTGCTGCAAATTTTGGAAGACGGTCGGTTAACTGATGCCAAAGGTCGCACAGTAGACTTCAAGAACACCTTGCTGATTTTAACTTCCAATATTGGTTCTAAGGTAATTGAAAAAGGCGGTAGCGGTATCGGCTTTGAATTCTCCGAAGATGCCAGCGAGTCAACTTACAACCGGATTCGCTCTTTGGTGAACGAAGAATTGAAGCAGTACTTCCGTCCAGAGTTCCTCAACCGACTGGATGAAATTATCGTCTTCCGTCAGTTGAACAAGCCGGAAGTGACCCAAATCGCCGAAATTATGCTCAAGGAAGTATTTGGTCGTCTGACGGAAAAGGGTATCACCTTAGAAGTCACAGACCGCTTCAAGGATCGATTGATCACTGAAGGTTACAGTCCCAGCTACGGCGCAAGGCCATTACGTCGGGCAATTATGCGCCTGTTAGAAGATAGCCTAGCAGAAGAAATTCTGTCTGGTCGTATCAAAGATGGCGATACAGCCCTTGTTGATGTGGATGAAAATGGCATTGTCCAAGTTAGTTCTCAACAGCGCCGGGAATTGTTACCCCAAGGTGTTGAGTAAGATTTAGGGTTTGGGATTTAAATCTCAAATAAAAATTAGAAAACGGTAGAGTATTTATTACTCTACCGTTTTTTGTGTTATTTGATAATTTGTTTATCGAACTTTACGCCAAGCCGAAGTAACAGTTTTAGTTCCTGGTACTAGTTCAATCAGACCCTGCTCTCTAAGTCTATTAAAAGCCGCTTTGATAGTACTTTCAGAATCTACACTGGCGATTTGTCGTGCAATTTTGTTAGTTATATTTTCATGATGATTTAAGTATTCCATAATTGTTGATTCAATGGAAGCAAGGGGTTCATGTCGAATATAGACAATTACTGAGTTTTCTTGTTCAAGAATAACAGGAACCTTAAGTCTTAAACGAGTCATCGCATCAAAAGCTGTGTTTAAACCCTCACCTACGTCTTTATTGGGTGCTTCAGGAAATCTGTTAATAAGACGTACTATTACACCATTCCTTGCAAACTGTTCTTTCAAAATGTTATCTATTGTGATATGTCCGGGTAATCTACCGGGACTTTCAACTTCTACACGATTATCAAAGATGCGAATTTGCACGTCTTTTAAAATGCTATAGTCCCTATGAAGCACTGCATTAGTAATAATTTCATGTAAAACCTCATCAGGATATTCGATATGTTGTAACCTTCCTGCTTCCAATTTTGGGATTTCTTCAACTATATTCTTTGTCTTCTTTACTGCCTCAATAATTTGATCATACAAGCAGCCTTCAATGGTTATCGGATCAAAAGCCAAATTCTCCCTCCGACCTTCTTCATCAGCAGTCTTGTATCTATAGACTTTAACTCCGCATCTTTTCGGTAGTAAAGCTTGTGGTTCCTCAGAGAAAAGAAGAACACCAGCAACAGTTGGCTTTCCATTAATAATCAACTGTTGTTTTTTTAACCACTGTTCTGGCTCTGCTGACGGTATAACGCGAAGCATAAAACTAAGAATAGGAAGAGAGTTTGTAATAACTTCCATATCAGCCTTGACTGTAGATGTCTCGAAAGAATCTATACCCTTGTCAAGCCTGAGCCGTGCAAGTTTTTCCTCTGTATCTTGTGGTAGATTTTGTGCTCCAAGTCGCAAATATGGAATAGGCTTGTCTAAAGCTTTAACGATTTCTCGACTTTTATTAATGTCTACTTGAAGAACTAACCCAATACAATCATTACAGGACAAGAAAGTATAGCTATAGTACTGACCTAGTGGAAAGAGTTCTTGAAAAACTTGCAAATGAGCATTTGCATCTTCTTGATCAGCAAAACCACGCCAAGTACGTTGATTTTTCCCATCAATTTCAGTTTCATCAATTCCAATATAAACTTCACCACCACTAGCATTTGCAAATGCAGATATAGAGCGAGTTAGTTTGGCTGGTTTTATATCTATTGATTTCAAGTCTAAAAAGTGGCTTTCCTCAGATAATAGAATTTGACTAACCTGTTCACGATTAATCTTCTCAACTTGAATTGACATAATAATTTTTTTGTTAAGGCTTTAGTATAAAGTAATAATTATACTACAACTCAACAGTTGCTATGTTGAATTAAACTACTTGATTATGGGTATATAGTAGTTCCTGATATGGTAAAGTATGTTTTCAAAGCTACTAACCTTGGTAACAAAGATTTGGGTGTACTAAAGTCAGTAGCTACTCGTTAATTAGCCACCCACGCTCTATGCCGTTTTCAATTCCGCCAGTCCAGTCCATTTTCAGATGCTTCCGCACTTTATGAAATAGATGTTGAACGACAACTGGATTAATTGAATTTTTAACATATTTTTCTTCATACCTAAATTCTCGGTCAGTGTTTTTCTGCTGACGTAGTACGTAAATCTGGTCAACCTTGTACTTGCGAAGATTGACATCACTGATCAACTTAATCCACTCCATAAGTACAACATATAAACTGTTTGGATTCCTTGCCTTTAAGTCCTCTGCTGCTCGTGATGAACCTTCGAGCATAGTTTTATCAAGATATGTCTTACATTCAATTGCAACAACTGGAATATCGAAAATGTGCGTTTCGGTGTTTCCTGTAACTGTAACTTCAGAGTAGTTTTCCGGTTCCTCTTTAAGAAGTGAGAGTATTTCACCAGGATTTTCATCTTTCTCCGGTGGGGTTGCTGCTTCAAATGAGACTTGAATAGTGGCTCCAATTACAAAGTCATGATCTTTCTTTTTAATACGTGCATACGGTCGCTTCAGCATCTCAGAGTATTTTGGCGGCACAAAGAAAATATCTTTGAATGTATGTGATTTGCCGATAAGAGCATTTTCTCCAAAGTCTCTTACTAAATCTTTAAACAGATAATAGAGAAATTCCTCCAGCACGCTAGAGTGAAGGTTTGACTGAGAATCAAACTTCTCAGCATAGTGCTGCTGGTCTAAAAAATCCTTATATTTTGATAGAAGTTCTACCCTAGTAACAATAATTGCGTCATCTTGAGCAGTAGGTGTTGATGTCGGCCCAACTAATTCGAGATTACCTGAACGCCACTTATCATACTCAGTTCTAATCTCACTGAGATATTTTTTACTGTCAACATCTCTGTATTTTGTGCGGTGATTCTCCTTTTGTTCAAGATTAGAGCCGTGAACTAAAGGGTTCCTATCGCTTTTGGGCATAGCTCTAATTTCTCTTGAAGATGAAGTGCGATCGCTTTAGCAAGAATAGGTGGTACAGCATTACCTACCTGATTGTACTGGCAAAGAAACTTCTCGTCGAATCTCTCTTCTCGATGTAATAAGTTGTGAGATACAACAGTCTTCTTTCCTAGAAAACGATAAGTGTCAGGAAAAGATTGGATACGTGCCCCTTCACGGGCTGTCAAATTACGATGCTGGAAAGGATGAAGAAAATTAGCGTAAAACGAAGCGGCTATTGTATGTGATGGTTTATATGGATTTAAACGTCGGTTATTCTGGTCATAACTTATCTCAGATAACTCACCATTTCCACTACGGCGTCTAGCCCCATGTTCTTTTGGTGCATCTGAACTCGATTCACCCCATTTAATATGTTTAAAACGTTCTACAAGTCTCTGAGAATGATCCATTGCAACATGATTGTAAAGTGTTTGACTGCCATTTCTGATCCAGCTTTGATACTTATTGAGAGGTTCTGAAATATAAGGTTGTTCCTCTTCACCTTCATGTGCATTCAGTGGTGGTAAATCTGATATAGCATCCCACAAGCTTATGGCAGGAAGTAAACCCATGCAGGCAAATATTGATAATTGGGAGCTATTTATATGCAATAAATCTAAGGAGTGTGTTTTTGGAGGAGTACCTAATTCTTTTCCTCTTTTATTTCCAACAATAAAAATACGCTCCCTAATTTGTGGCACACCATATTCAGCAGCATTTAATAACCATACTTCTACAAAATATCCGAGATTTTCAAAAGTTTCTTTAATGATATCTGTTACCTTTCTACCTTCAATATTTTTGCGCGAAAGTAAACCTTTAACATTCTCCATTACAAAAGCTTTAGGTTGGAGAAAACATATCCACTCAGCAAAGTTAATGAATAGACTATTTCTAGGGTCTTTAGGATCTTTTTGTGCTGGCCCGGCAATACTAAAACCTTGACATGGAGGCCCACCAATAACAATATCCGGCTTGAAATGACAGATATCTTTAACGCTACTTGCAGTGTTTAAATCACGGATATCCTGTTGAATAACTGTCATATTAGGGCGGTTATGGCGCAATGTATCACAAGCCCAGGCATCAATCTCAACGGATAAAGGAACAGAGAAACCTGGCATCTCGAAACCTAGACCAAAGCCGCCAGCCCCAGCAAACAAATCAATAGTGATAGGTTGTGCTGTTAGCATAGACTCTTAATGTGGTTACTCATCTGGTTTACCTTCTAAACACTCTAGAATGATACCCTTATACCGCTTTGTCAACCTGCTACACAGTTATTCTGGTCAAGGTATCTGGATATAAGTAATTTTTAGTATTTTTAAGGGCAGTATCTTCAATCAATTGGCTGATTCTGAATCATATCTAAAGTGTCTTTAAAATGGGAGAATATAAAAAATCATTAGGAGGAATCACTCGTAATGATTGTGATAGTTACTGAGTGGACTATTGGCAAATATCACCGTATGATTGACACTAGCATTTTGAGCGATCGCAAAGTTGAAGTACTCAAAGGATAAATTGTCGAAATCTCACCCAAAGGAGAACAGGTTAAGCTTAATTCATCAGATAAAAACAGAAAATTTCTGTTATTTTACCTTTTTCAAAAGAAAAATTTAAACCTCCAGGGCTGGGTTCTTCAACTATGTAATTTAAATTGGTAACTTTACCATCTTGAGATATTTCAGTTTTTCCATAGGTTCTAATCACTTTTGATTGTCTGTCACCTACTTTTAGTCCATCTATGGTGGAATATTTAGAGCTAGTTGCTTTGATTTGATAAACAGTAAAGTTACTTGGTTTAGCACCTTCATCTAAATCAACTGTGATGCCTGCATATTTCAGAGTACGAACTTTTCCAATAGCAGGTATAAAGCCATTTTCTGCTTTTACGGGTTTACCTAAAATTTTCCTGACTTGTGCCTCGGACATAGAAAGTTTCACTCCACCTATTCCTAGACGTTCAAGAGTTATTCCTGTTGATTGATTATTGGTATTCTGAGAAATTTGATAGTTAGTGGTGGTAGCGTTTACTTGACTATGGGTGTAACTAGTCAAGGGAATAACAAAAGTAGCGATGCCTACGGCGATCTGCGCCAACACTAACGAAATTTCTCTTAACATAATTGCATACTCGACTATTTTATAGTTACTAAGCTCTCATTTCAGCCTGTGTATCAGTTTTATCACATGCTTTCTGGCATGTCTTTAGCTTTAATTGACTGATTCAGAATCAGACCTGAAGTGTCTTTAAAATGGGAAAATATAAATAATCATTGGGAGGGATCAATCGTCATGAGTGTGATAGTTGCTAAGTGGAAGATTGACGAATATCACCGGATGATTGACGCTGGCATTTTGAGCGATCGCAAAGTAGAACTACTCAAAGGAGAAATTGTTGAAATCTTCGCGGAAGGAGAACCTCACGCTTATAACCATTCTCAAGATATTTTATGCAGAGACACGATTTTACCCGCATCTCTACAATGTCTTTTCATGAGTTTTATTCTGCGTTCACAAATTCCAAATATCCATTGCTAAGTTCTTTCACTGCCAAATCATAAAATTGCTTACCATGTTCAGGCGTTGCTAAAGCCGGATTTGATCCCATACGTCCATCTGGATAACGCCCTCGAAAGTCAGCAGCGCTATAAATCCGATGTCCGCTTGCAACTTCTGGTGAAAGAGGTGCTTGCTTAATTGCCTCTGGATAAACATACTGTGTGAGTGCAACTTCACTTGGCGTTGCATGAGAACCTTCTTGATCCCCATATAATTCTTTAGCTAGCTTATATACAGAACCGCACATAAACCAGTTTGCCACTTGACATTGCACATATTGAGCATTAGGAATCTGCAAATCTTCTAAATGCGCGTAAGTTTCTGAAAAAGCAGCTTTGAGGGTAGCGATATTACCGCCATGTCCGTTAATAAAGTAGAACTTGCTAAAACCAGCTTTGGCTAAACAAGTTACATAATCTCGCACTACTTGAATTAAAGTGCTGGGACGCAGACTGATTGAGCCAGGAAAAGCAGTATGGTGCAATGCCATCCCCACATTGATTGTAGGGCCGACGATCGCTTGAGTTGCATCACCTACACCAGCTGCGATCGCTTCTGCACAAATAGCATCAGTACCAATTAACCCCGTTGGCCCATGTTGTTCTGTGGAACCAATAGGGAAAATAATACCCTTTGATTGCTGTAAATAAGCTTCGACTTCTTGCCAAGTACTTAAATGCAGTAACATTGTTTATGACTTTCCTCAATAAAATTGCGGTGGGAGCAAAGCTTTTGCTGCTAAACTCCCACTAACATGATTATGAACTCTCTGAATTTTCTGTGCTGGCGATCGCACAAGATCCCCAACTTCTTTTTGAGAAATCGAGGATCTTTGTCCACTGCAAAATTTGGAGATAATTATACTATCTATTTGTACGAATATTGTTTAGGGGATGCACTCGCAACGACTTTCGACAGAGATGGATATAAGCAATTTACCGATTCTGCCGCTTTATCCTACAATACTTGCTGTGAAACTCTCCATAATATAAATCAAAATTGATTTATGAAATTTTGCTTGTCTAGATAATCAACAAAATAAAGGGGATCAATTTTGATTTTTCGCTAATCAAAGTAATAATGCTTCTTTACATTCATTGTAATTTCCCATGTGCAGGATATACCAGCAGGAAAAATCACTAAATCGCCCTTACCCATTTGCACTGGCTGTCCACTATCAGGAGTAACAACTACTTCACCTTCCAAAAAGTAGCAAGTCTCTTGATAATCATAAGTCCAAGGGAATTTAGAAACTTCCTTTTTCCAAATTTCCCATTTAAAGACACCTAATTCTTTGAGATGTTCAAGTCTTAAGTTGATGCTCAATTATAATGTCCATATTGTGTTTTCTCTAGTTATATTCAGCAGTAAGATTGAATATCCTCTCCACACTGATCTACTAGATAACACAAAGCGCGAAAACGCAAGTAGACAAGTTCGTTATAAAGCGGATTCAGCTTGCACATTGGCGGAATATGAGCTATTTTGCGACCAAAAAGCATGATATCACGCTCGAATGGACACTGAGCAGGAATTAGTTTAGCAATAAATTTGGCTAATTTTCGATTCTGAATCTCAATTTTATCGAGCCATTGACGTAATGGTTGCAGTAAATCTAATTTAGGTTGAGCAGATTGCTTTTTACTACCTTTTTGATTTTTTTCTTCTAAAGGTTTAATAAAAGCAGGCAGAAAAATACGCTGATTCTGTGTTTTAAGCATAGTTTTAGGCAAGGTTTTCCTTGTGTAGATGAACTATTTACCGATTGAAAATGTTAACATGTAATATTTTTGGTCAATTTGCATTGTGCTTGTAGACTCAGAAGCAAAGTAAGCATAATGCAAACAATTTACATGCATCTTTGGTAAGGGAAATGGTTGAACTAATTGTTATTTAAGCCCACCAAATCATGAAGAACTGTCCCGTTAAATACAAAATAACAAAGAAAATATAAAAATGGCATTTCTTTAACTTATCGATTTCTAATCTTACAGATAGGAATCTTATATATTAAATATAAATGTCTAGTTCTGAAACTGACTAGTACCTAGAGATGTAGTTTATGGTAGATAAAGACAGTTTTGTTCTTACCCTATATACATTTCGCTAGGATTAGCCCCTAATATCTTTCGATTTTAGAATATTGAATATACATATAATTGTCTGATATCCTACACAAGCCAACCTAGATATTATCTAATAAGTAGCAATAAATCGATTGATAAGTCAAAACTAATATAAGGGACTTACACAAGAGCAAGGGGCACTTTTGCTGAGTAATTCTACAGGTTTTATAATAAGCTTTGTCCGGCTGCTCACTGTGAGATTTTGCCATTAGCACAACTTCTTCTAGAAAAGCATTGGCTATTTATTCTCCTCAGTCCTCACTCCCCAATTATGAAAAGCTTATTATTTAAAATATCTTAATCCAGTATTAACCTGATATTTGCTGATATATTCTACATTCTGTTGCTCTAATTTTGTCAGCAATTTAGGTGGAAATGTCTTTGGTGAATATATAGGACGATACCAGGGTTGGTTATTAAAGTAATTTTGCAATTCAACATTGTCAAAACGGCGACCATAACTGGCAAAAATCGAATTTCGCATAATATCGAGTTGAAAACCACTTTTACCATCTAAATCTGCATCAGTTACAAGTCTTTTAGAAAGCCAGAAATAATTGTTGAGAGTCGTGGGATCAACTGGCGGTATTGATTTAGTTGAGGAAGGTGATTGAGTTGGAACAGATGGGGTAGTTGGTGTCAATGTGGGAGTTTCTATCACTGGGCTTGTAACATTTGACGGTGTTTCTGAAGGTAATACTGTTTTATCTGCTGTAGGTTGAGAAGATTTTGGTAAAACCTGACTAATAATCACAGATGCACCAATTAACCCACCTGCAATCAAACTCCCCATGAGAATATTATTCTGACTATTACTATTTTGAGGGCTAGGCTGTGGTTTGACAGGCACTGTCTGAGGTGGCGGTGCAGAGACTACAGTTGGTTGAGTCAAGAGGGGTTGCGTCGGTGCAATTGGATTTGCTATGCTCTGCAAAGTGTCCAGCATTTCCCTGGCTGTGGGATAGCGATCGCGTGGATGATAAGCGATCGCCCGATCAATTACTCCTGCCATAATTGGGCTAACATGACTTGCGTACTGTCGCCACACAATTTCACCCGTCTGGGAATCCGTTTCTAGTTGTTGCGCCTGTTTACCAGTCAGCAAATAAATTACCGTCATTCCTAAACTGTATAAATCACTAGAATAAACTGGTCTACCTGCGGCTTGTTCGCTCGGCATATAGCCAGGTGTACCAATCACAATGGAACTGGTAGGATTACCTTGAGAATTTACTACTGTTCCCATTGACTCCCGCACAGCACCAAAATCAATCAGCACTGGTTTAGCATCCCGATGACGCACAATAATATTATCTGGCTTAATATCGCGGTGAACGATATGTTTAGAGTGAACGTAATCCAGGACAGGTAATAAATTCATGAACAATTCCTGGACAGCACCTTCACTAAATAGTCCCTGCTTCTGGACTTTTTCAGTTAAAGTATCGCCTTCAACCCATTCCTGAACTAAGTAAAATTCTCCACCTGAAGAGAAGTAGGCATATAATCCCGGAATTTGGTCATTTGCCCCACCAAGTTCTTCTAAAATAGCTGCTTCGCGTTGAAACCTCTCTTGCACTAACTGGTAAATTTGGGGATTATTGTGAATCGGTCTTAGCTGTTTAACCACACAAGGGCGCTTTGAAGGCATATAGCTGTCTTCAGCTAGATAGGTTTCACCAAACCCACCAGCGCCCAGTGTGCGGATAACTTGATAGCGATCGTTCAGCAGCTGTATTGTCATGGGAGATTACAAACGATATTCATAAGATAGTTTTCCCCAAAACTACCTTCATTTCAAATCTAGTAAACCTTCTTCTTTCAATTTAGGATTGAAGCGAATCTGCATTTGCAAACCACGCACTTCTAACAATTGCGTTGAAATTTCTGCTTCTACTCTCCGTGCCACGTTTTTAAGAACTTTTATTTGTGCTAATTCATCATTAGCTGGATTTTGATAACTTGCCTGTTCTTCAGGTGTCATTACAACTTTGACATCAATGGGATAAGTCCATTTTTCCTTTTGATCCCCATTTCCCCAAGGCACACTGCCATTTTCAGCAATCCAAGCATTTTCAGTATTTTCTAAAATTGTGCGACTAGGACGTTCAATAGTTTGAACTTTCACCCAATAGCATTGCTGTGGCTGACGAACTAAATGCTGCTTCAAGCTGAGATAAACATCACGAGAGTATCCTACAAATTGCAGTACCTTTTCTTGGTCAAAGATAGCATAGACCCCGATTTTACCTTGAAATTGTTCAGGTAATTGGCCGCGATCGTCTATATAGGGAATATATTCCAGAGTTGCCAAAGAAGAAAGATTTGTTTCAGAAGCCATAGATCAAATATCAAACTTACTATTTGCCTTAAAAATTGCGAATTAGAAAAAAACTATCTTTAAAATTATTCATTACTCAATTTTTGGAAAATTGCACAAAGGCGACTGGGCTTAAAAATCTTAGCACTGAACATGAAATTTGGTGGCACATTAATGATTACATACTCATCAGATTCATGATATTTTTCAAATTCTGCTGGCATTCCTTTAGTGGTAGTTAAGCTGTAAGGAACTGGTTGGAAAAGTAATTCTGTAAATTTAAGTCCCTCACACCCCAGCTGTTGGCAAATTTGATTCAAGAAAGTAACGCCTGTCAATAAATTGAATAGAGTTTCTTGAGCTTGTGCTTCAAGAGTGAAACTTCCATCAAAGTTCTGAACGATTTTAAGGGGCATTTTTCGTATTAATAGCTAGTTATTAACGACTAAGTGATGATAGAGGATAGGCAACAGAGTCATCCAAATATGCTGGACAACAAAGCCTACCTTTTTGTACAGATAAAGCTGGTTAAAAATAGCCACTTTATAGATCAGCCTATTGGATTATGGGACTTCTGTCAGCTACACGAAGAAGCTAGCATCGTTAAGAATCATGAAGATTTAGCAGATTTTTAGTGATAGTTAATTTCTCCCTAATGCTGTACGATACAACAAGTCTAATTATCTGAAAAATAATTAAGTTTCATCTGTCAACAAGGGTCATTTCGACAGTTTCTGGTAACGCAATTGCTATGTCTAAATTTATTTTTAGAAGGTAAAAGCCTTATCTAGTTGAGTTTTGGGATAATACCTAAATTTTTCCTTAGAGAGTGACAAGGCAACTCTAAGCTATGCAGGACAAAACTTTGAGAGGATGGTGAAGACAAAAAATAGGGAGTATTTTTGTGGCTCCCCTAGAAAAATATGTTTCCTGAATCTTACCAAAAAACCCTGCGTGTTTCTATGCCCTATCCCTTATGCAGCAAACTTTATAGGTAGCTTGTCACCCTCTGAGAAATTTTTCAATCAACCTGTATGTAGTAAATACTGCACAGTTAAAACTTGACGATTCTCATGATAAACAAAAAGCCCCAGGCTGTGGAGCGTGGGGCTTTTTGTTTGTATAAATGAGACCTG
>NZ_JABXKO010000114.1:0-18582 GCF_017114965.1 Nostoc sp. JL31 | reverse complement strand
AGTTTACTTTGACGCATTCATTGACCTTGCTACAATTCATATCTGGATTAACAAAATATTATTAGTGGGATAGGTTCAAGTAAAATTTACAGAATTATATGCATTGAGACACATCTTAAAAATGCAATTAAAAAATCTAAATACAGGCATTATAGTCTGTCTTTAGATTAACTGGGGCGCTAGGATTCGAACCCAGGGATGGCGAGACCAAAACCCGCTGCCTTACCACTTGGCGACGCCCCAACAATTTCACTATAGCTAATATAACACTTAGTCCGGGGTTAATGTCAAGTACTTTAATAGTTGATTTTAGATAATGCATTTTTACAGCAGGACATTGATTGGTGGGAATCTTGGCAGTTTACTTGTTTCATCATTTTGAGGTGAACTCTTGCATCTTCGGGCTTCAGGCATAAAATTATTTTTCGAGCATCTAAAACCTGTTTTCCTTGATGATGAACTGCTTAGAGTCTGTCTTACCTATTTATTTTTCTTTAATCCCCAGCCTCGTGAAGGAAGACCGCTGCAATCCGACTTGATGATAGTAGTTGCTTAGTAGCCAGCCATATAAAGAGTGGAATAGTCTTCGCATAGCGGCCGCAAAGTCGGCGTGGTTCTTGAATCCATCGATACAGCCATTCAAGCCCTAAGTCTCGAACTATGCGGGGTGCCCGCTTATGAATTCCGGCATAAACTGGGAAAACTCCACCCAGTCCAATCATTACAGCTTGTATCTTGCCCTTATGTTGAGCTATCCAATTTTCTTGTTTGGGACATCCCAATGACACTAAAACAGCACTAGCGCCACTAGAGTTAATCTTTTGAACCAAGGCTTCGTCTTCAATTTCAGTTAGGGGACGAAAGGGTAGGGGTTCCATTGCCGCAATCTTTATCTGCGGAAATTCCTTCTCTAACCTGTTTTGCATCCTAGACAGAATTTCTGTTTGAGAACCTACAAAGAAAATGCTCAGATTTTGTGTTTGAGTTAGCTGACACAATGCGAGAAAAATATCCATCCCTGCCACACGGTCTTGGTAAAGCGCTCCCATTTTTCGCATCATCCACACCAGAGGCATACCATCAGGAGTAACTACATCTGCATTTCGCAATACGGTGGCAAATTCTGGATTCCAATGGGCTTCAATGAGCATGTGTACATTGGCTACATATACAGTTTTACTCTCACGCCTACTCGCCCACTTCAGTATTGTTTGTATCTGCTCGTCAAACCGTAAAGCAGTAATAGGAAAATCAAGCACTTTTTTAGTAGGTAGAAGCACTCTCGCCACCATCAATAACTCCTGTATCCAATAAAACAATTCATAGATTACCTAGACCAATCCAAATTATTTAATATTCGGATTGGATGACTCATGACTTTTTGTAGGCTTGTGTCATTGTTGGAAGTTAACACGTGGAGGTGCAATTGCCTTTTTAGTATACTTTTGGCTTAATCGGTAATACTAGAATTATTTGCTGTTGTGTCCTAGCTTACTGTTTTATGTTAAGGATTTCAGACACTGCTTGACAAAATTCATACTTCCTTCATAATTAATTTTTAGTTAGTTCATCCAAGCATTACAATTGCGATAAATTCTTAGAGAGATGCTGCACAACAAGTAGTATATACTACTTAATACTTGAGTAGGTAATGTAAAATGCTAGCCACTTAGTCTGCCGTTTTTATACGTAAATATGCGCTTAAGAGGTTGAATTAAAATTAGTATATTTTAATGGTTAATAATTTTTTATTATTATTTCCAAATTTATTACAGACAGATTTAATTTACTCTCTGTATTGAAAAATCTCTAAATTTTATTTTTTTCTGAAATAAAAGCCCAAAAAATAAGGGAAAGATAAATTTATCTTTCCCTGCTCTTTCATTTTTGTTATTGTCTGGCTTGTTACTTTCTTTAAGTCTTTGGCGTAACATTTGCCTTTGTTTTTTCAGTTGACGCTTCCTAGCAGAACCGCCTCTACCTTTATCATTTCTGCCTTCTTTACGGGGAGATTCCCATCTTTTCAGGCGCATAAGTTTTAACCTCTTTATCACTGCTTTGGTAGTGGGCAGGAGGAGAATCGAACTCCTATGACCGTAAGGCCGCCACATTTTGAGTGTGGTGCGTCTACCAATTCCGCCACCCGCCCTTATATGTAACCTTAACTAGTATACTCTAAATAAAGAGATTTTGTAACAAGTCTGAAAATTATTTCTCAAAGTTTTGCTGGAATCAAATTTTTAACAGTTTTCCGGCTTAAAGGCGTGGCAGGGTCAATAAACTAGGGTCAATATCCTGTATTTTGGCACAGCCGCTAAGGGCCATTCCCAAATTTAACTCATCTTGTAGCAGTGAGATGACATGAGATACGCCGATTTGTCCTGCTACCGCTAGTCCCCACAAAATAGGTCGTCCGATTAGTACTGCTTTTGCTCCTAATGCCAGGGCTTTGAGAATGTCTGTGCCTCTACGAATGCCTCCATCTAACACCACTTCTACTTTACTATCCACTGCGGCTACTATTTCAGCGAGGGCATCTAAAGAAGCGATCGCACCATCGAGTTGTCTACCACCATGATTAGAAACAACAATTGCTTTGGCTCCATATTCTACAGCCCGCACAGCATCATCTGGACGTAAAACTCCTTTGATAACTAAAGGTAGTGGAGATAAAGACTGCAACCATTCCAAATCGTCCCAAGTGACTGCTGGGTTTAGCTGTTGGGCAAAGTAGGTAAATAATCCAGATTCACCTTTTTCATGGTAAATATCTAGTCCTGAGATACTAGCAAGATTAGCCAGATGTAAGTCTTGGGGTAAGGCAAACTCATTACGTCTATCTCTCTCACGCTGTCCGAGAACGGGTGCATCTACAGTTAGACAAAGTGCTTTATAGCCTGCTGTATAGGCTTTTTCTACCAAAGCACGAGTTAATCCCCGGTCTTTATGGATGTAAAGCTGGAACCACCGCAGAGAATCGGGAAACTGATTACATGCAGTCGCCACTTCTTCAATACTCTTTGTTGCCATTGTACTTAACACCATACCCACACCAGCTGATGCAGCAGCTAGAGCCGTGGCAACTTCTCCGTCTGGATGGGCTAGACATTGAAAAGCCATCGGTGCAATTAACAAAGGTAGTTGCAAGGGTTGTCCTAAAATGGAGGTATTTAGATTGCGATCGCTTACATCGACTAATATCCGAGGTCGCAGTTTGACTCGCTCAAAGGCAGCACGATTATCTCGCAATGTGATTTCGTCCCAAGCACCACTACTGTAGTAATCAAGTGTCGTTTGAGACAGATATTCTTTTGCTAGCTTTTCGTACTCAAAAAGGTTAATGGGTTGAAAGTGATCGTCAGTGGATAAGTCGGTAGACATAATTAAATCTAAGATAAAACTTTTGTTCGTAGTGAGCGATTTATCGCTCTGCATAAGATTTTAAATGGCTAGAGTCGCTGACTACGATTATTCATTGTCAAGGCTTTCAAATATATTTATTTTTTGTAGGACAGTTGTATTTATTTCTACTCACTTAGTTAGCGATCGCTCAACAAAATTATGTGCCGAGGCGTTGCTCAAACAGCATGAAGATTGCTCTCAAACAGAAAGACCTCTGGCGCGAAGTAGAGGTCTTTCTGTTTCAGAACATTGTAAAATTCATAAGCAACGTAAAACGCTGATATGGTTAATTTAATGGCTTCTGTGCCATGAACGCAAAAATATCAACCCAATTGCCAATCCCATACTGACCATTATTATTACTCCTATACCGAAAATGCTTAGGCGCAGCCCACCGCAGGCATCGCCAACATTTAGTACAGACCTAGAAATCTAATGCTGCGACCAAAACTTCATCTCATGCAAGATTTTAGGAGAACTTTTCCCAGGATTGGGCAACTAATTGGCTTAACCAGCGACGTTGTTGCTGATCCAGCAGTGGATCTTCTGCTAACAACTGAGCGGTTAACTCTTCCAAAGATTGACCCTGAGCGCGGACAATTTTAATTACTCCAGCGATCGCACTGGCAACTAGTTCTTCATCAATCGGCTGTTGTCGTAGGGCAATAATTTCTTGGGGACTGTCTGGAATGGGATAATTCATGGCGTGGGTTTACAGAAATACAAAATGAACAATAAATTTGACAAACTCTTAAAATTTCTTCACTGAATCTTTATGAAACTAATAGGGCGCATTATACCTTACTTTGTGCTTTAAGAAAATCTGTCTTAGTGAGTAGATTGATGGGAGATGTCAGGAAAATATGAAAGAAATCCTTTATTTAGAAGTTCCAACTCCAGAAACAGAAACTGTGCGTAGTTGGTTACAAACAGATTTTGAACCTGGAAATGGAGAAAAAGTGTTTACCTCGGAAGGCTTTCGCCTTCAAATACCCAGTGCTACTACACCTGCTGAAGTGAGTCTTTCCGAAAACTTGCCTACAGAACTTTCGGTATTTGTCTGGTCGGTGCAACGAACTACCTATCTGAAAGTGTTTCGCTGGGCAGAACAACCTTTTCCCAGTGAAGGACAAATTCTGCAACGCTTGACCAAGGAAATCAGAAGCCGTTTTCCGCATCATTACCTAGAACCGCCAACAATTGATTTATCCCAGCAATCAATATTTGCCGCACTAGCTTCTACTTACCCCCTTACCGTCAAGTATTTTCAGAAAATGCCTAACGGTGAATATGACCTAACTCGTGCCTATTGGTGGGAAAAACGATGGCGCGAAGGGGTGCGGAATCCGCAGCAGCCGCGTCAAGTGGTGTTTTCGCCGGGGAGCAGAGGAGCGGGGGAGCAGAGGAGCAGGGGAGCAGGGGAGCAGGGGAGCAGGGGAGAAGTTGCAGAAAGTCTTTCCCCTCTGCCTCTTGTGTCCCATACCCAGTACGACATCATCTACATTGGTGGCGCATTAGGCGCAATCCATGCAGCACTGATGGCAAAACTCGGATATAAAGTCTTGCTGGTGGAACGAATGCCCTTTGGGCGGATGAACCGAGAATGGAATATTTCGCGCGACGAGATTCAAAGCTTGGTTAACTTGGGTTTAGTCACCCCCGCTGAGTTAGAAACCATCATTGCCAGGGAATACAAAGATGGATTCAATAAGTTTTTTGATGCTAATAATCCAGCCAAACTGCGATCGCCCGTCCTCCACACACCCACAGTCCTAAATTTAGGCTTGGATTCCGAAAAATGGCTCCAAATGTGTGGGCAAAAACTGCAAGCGGCAGGCGGTGAAATTTGGGATGAAACAGAATTTATCCGTGCAGATATTGATATATCACAGGTAGTTTTGCAAGTCAAGCACTTGCCCAGTCAAATTGAGAAGCAAGTAAGTGGACGACTGCTAATAGATGCAATGGGAACTGCCTCACCCATCGCTTGGCAATTAAACGGTGGTCGTGCCTTTGATAGTGTCTGTCCGACAGTGGGAGCAGCAATTGAGAGCGGATTTGAGCCGGGAGTATGGGATTCCCAATATGGCGACGTTCTTTACAGTCATGGGGATATTTCGCGGGGAAGGCAGTTGATTTGGGAATTGTTTCCCGCAGCAGATGAGGAACTGACGATTTATTTATTTCATTACCACGAAGTCAATGCGGAAAATCCTGGTTCTTTACTGGAAATGTACGAGGACTTTTTCACAATTTTGCCAGAGTATCGCAGGTGCGATATGGACAAATTAGTGTGGAAGAAGCCGACATTTGGGTATATACCAGGGCATTTTAGTGTGGGAAGTCGCGATCGCACAGTTGCCTTCGATCGATTGATTGCGATCGGTGATGCAGCATCACTCCAGTCTCCCCTCGTTTTCACCGGTTTTGGTTCCCTAGTTCGCAACTTAGAGCGCTTAACAACGCTGTTGGATACTGCCCTCAAACATGACTTGTTGAGTTTCCGCCACTTGAACCAAATTCGCGCCTACCAAAGCAACGTTTCCGTGACTTGGCTCTTTTCCAAAGGCATGATGGTTCCCACAGGGAAATTTTTACCGCCGCAGCGGATTAACTCCATGCTCAACACCTTCTTTGGGCTGTTAGCAGACGAACCGCCAGAGGTGGCAGATAACTTCATCAAAGATCGGTGTGATTGGTTAACCTTTAACCGCCTAGCACTCAAAGCTGCTAGAAAAAATCCTGCCTTGCTTTTATGGATTTGGGAACTCGCTGGCCCTAGAGATTTAGGGCGATGGCTTGGTAGTTATTTCAACTTCGGTCGTCATGCCCTGATTAGTGCTTTACTAAGTCCGTGGTTTGGGCGCTTCTTAAACCGGGTAGGTTTTTGGCTAGAACCTCGTAATCCAGGCTTGTGGCTGTGGTTATTGGCGATTAATTATGTGATCGCCACAGGCAAACCGCGATCGCGCAGTCAGGTGGCAAAATCCAACTCAGAAGCCATAATTCCGAAGTCAGAAGCAAGAATTCTGAATTAGTCATTAGTCATTGGTCATTAGTATTAGACAAATGACTAATGACAACTAATTCCTAACTCTTAGGGCGAAAATTCGGCAGTTCTACAGATGCCAATGACTTACGCCCCTTGGGTGGACGCTGGGGATAAACTACTGGTGAAGGTGAATTGTCATCATTGGTGTTATCACCTAATGAGTCTGAGGAAAAATCACTTGCTGACAATTCCAACTGTGTCAATTGTGAAACTTCTGACCAGTAGTCTTCAGTTTCTCCAACAGGCGTTTCGGTGTGAGATGGAGTGGAGGAAACCGATAAGTTATTGGCTGGTGAAAGCACAGAATCCATCCTCCAAGAAGTAGAGGTAGTTGCAGGAGGATTAATTTCTGCTTCCAAATGTCCCTCCTGTGGATTTTCTAGTTCCTTATCGTCTTCTAAAATTGTTGCTAAAGTCTCCCAAATAGGGGCATTACTAACATCCGCTTTCGCAGTAGGGGTTGGTGATGTAGATGCAGGCTGGGAGGTGAAAAACATTTGGATTAGACTATCTAATTGCTGATCTAAATTTGATGAACCCGAAGGTGAAACCACTTCAGTTGTATCTGGAGAATCATCAACTTCAGGAGATGGGCTGGGTTGTGTTGGTGTTGGCGTTTCTTTCTTAACTGTCCAATTCCAAGGAGATGATGGCGGCGTTGCAGAGCCTTCATTTCTTTGGAATGGGATTGGTGCTGAGGGTTCACCCCAAGAATTATCTTCGTTACTCAGGGATTCTTCTTCTGCTGACCAAGGTTGAATTGGCTGTGCGTTAGGAAACAAAGACCGAGCTTTTCTAGAAAATCTTCCTTGGCTACTAGTTATATCTTTAGGATGTTTTGCAGCATCCTCTAAGGAGTCATAGCTAGGAACCGAGGTATCTAGACATTTTTCCAAAGCTGCTTTGAATTGCAGCGTCTGGCGTTGTTGTCGCATCAGTCTAGTACGTAACTCCCGACAAACATTTTCGGACTGCAATAGCTGCTGAGATTGTTCGTTGTTATTAGTGTGTAGCAACGTACATTCTCGCTCTAACTGGGCCAGGCGTTGTTGGCTAATTTGTAACTGTGCTTTATAAGTATCAGTGAAAATTTCCTGACGTTGAACAGTTTGTACAGCAGTTTCTAATTGTTGAAATAAAGACTTTATCTGTTCTTGAGCCGCAGCTAATTCCTGAGTGTGTTGGTTGAGCATCGACTCACTAACGCTAGAACGCGTTTTCTGCCACTGCAAAACCTTTTCTGACTCAGCTAGGTTGTCTTTTAGCTGCTCCACTTGTGCATACAAATTATTGTTTGCCGCACGTAATTCTTCGTTCAATGCCAGCAGGTTCTGAAATTCCGAGTCAATAAGTGCTTGTTTGCCGCTTTCAGGCTCTGCAACCCAGTCCTGCTGGGCGGTATCTCGTGAAAATTGTGTATCTTCAGCTGGCATGAGGAGTGGCAGTTTTTTAACTGTCATATTGTCATTAGGCACAACTGAGTAAAAGGGACAACTCGCCTGTTCTGATTGTGGCGAATTAGCAGAATTTAGGGATTCCATCACAGCCCCCTTGTTTGAGGTGTCAGCTTCATTCATCACTCTTGACTCACCTGCTTAAAAATATTCAGCAGCGCTGGCATTAGCATTGCTTATAAACTCTGTCTAATCAGGGTTTGCTCTAGAAGCTAAGTTTAACTCTCTCCAAGCACCAGCAATTAATCATCAATTGGTGTTCCCCATTTTGTATCTAGACTGATGCCGTTATAACACTATGATGCTCTGCCCCGTCAAGAAGAGGTAGAAGGGGAACTCTGGCCGCCTTTGAGGATAGGTGGGAGAGAGGAGAAACCCGATACGTTAAAAATTAAACTGTATTAGCTAGCTGATGAAGTTTTTTGCATGAAAAAACTGCCTCACCCTATACTTTATTTTTTATAATCACATCTGTCTTAAGAGATAAATTATGATTGTCTTCGGAAATACATTTTGTAATGCCTTATTTAGTACTTAAATATAGATGTCCGTACAAGTATCTACTCTTCAATGATAATTCTCTAATCCTAAGCGATCGCTATTTAATGTCAGCAAACAACTAAGCGCTTTCGCTATCACTGCAATGTTAAGAGATCCTGAATAATACGAGTAAATACTTATAAAGTATTGTTAAAGAAGTAACAATGTTTCTAGGTAAAATAATAAAACTTTTTTAAAGAGTAATCTCAACTTAGTGAGGGTTTTTTTCTCGATAAATACATTGTCAGTAAGCAATTACAGGTTTTATTAGTCATAAGCTTTTCGATCAACTTATCTTCAATACGTCAAGTTTGTTTAATGACTAGAATAAAATCGCTTAAAGTATACTTAGCTACTTAACAATATTATTTACATAGTATATTGATTTACGATATAAACATTTAAATTAAGTATTAACACGGCTATCATTTTTAATTATTTTATTAAAGAATAATTGTAGTAACCGAGTTTTCTACTAGGAATAAAGTAATTATAAAGACCACAGTTACTGACTACTAAAAAGTGTTGTGGCAGTTAGGCTTTTTCAAAAAAATCAAAATTTAAAATCGGGGTGCTAAAGATGAGTGATGTACTTGCAATGGGCGCAAATATCAAGCAAGAGACTGCTAAGTTACCGCTGTTTATAGAAAATTGTGACAGCTTTTGGGACAAAGAAATCAGACCGTTATTTACAGATGAGTCTCTATCGTTCAAGGTGAAAACTCTTAACGGAAATTATGTCAAGTACGTCAACTTAGATAATGGAGCTACAACCACACCCTTTGCAACCCTCAAGCAGTACGTGAACGAAATGCTTGACACGTATGGCAGCGTACATCGAGGTTCTGGGCAAAAATCCATCATCACTACACGAGAATATGACGCTAGTCGGAACATTATTCGGGATTTTGTCGGGTCATCTTCAGACAACTATGTAATCTTTGCGAAGAATACAACAGAAGCAATTAATGGAGCTGCCACACTTTGGGCAAAAAAACCTGGGAAAATCTTAGTGTCTGATATTGAGCATTCATCTAACCTGCTGCCTTGGGTTACTAGAGACGAAGTTGTGCAGTACAGAACGCAGCCCGATGGAAGTGTAAATGTCGCAGAAATTGAAGATATTTTCAAAGCACACCAAAATCTCCCCGAAGCCGAGCAAATTAAGTTAGTAACTATTACAGGTGCTTCGACAATTACAGGTTACAGACCCCCAATTTACGAAATTGCAGCTTTAGCACATCGGTATGGTGCGAAGATATTTGCCGACGTGTGTCAGTTAATTCAGCATGAACGAGTTGATATGCGTGCTGATGATGACCCATGTCATTTAGATTTTGTAGCTTTCTCTGGACACAAGATGTATGCCCCTTATGGAACCGGGGTTTTGCTGGGACCCAAGGAATTTTTTGATAGTTCCTACCCTTATCAAATTGGGGGTGGAAACCTGCCTTATATCACCAGAAACCTAGAGATCAAGCGTTTTTATACAGAACGGGCCCATGACCCCGGAACACCAAACGCAATGGGTGCGATCGCTATTGCCAAGGCGATTGAAATTATCGAAGCAGTAGGGCGCGATCGCATTGCTCAGTATGAACACTCTCTAGTTGAATTCACATATACACGGCTTGGGCTAATTTCTGGTGTCAAAATACATATTCTCGGAGATAACTTAGCCCATGTTATTCCCTTTGATATTGATGGATTTGACGGACGCTTAGTAGCAGAAATTCTGGCACAAGAATATGGCATTGGCGTTCGGGCTGGGGCTTTCTGCACTTATGAATATATTCGCAAACTCAAGAATGTTTCAGACGAGCAAGACTGTGAGATTGCTCAGGAAGTAGATAGAGGAATCACACGGAACATTCCTAGTATTATCCGAGCCAGCTTTGCTGTATATAATACATTAGAAGATTGCGATCGCTTTATAAATGCGATCGCTCAAATAGCTAAAAACGGATTGGCTCACTATTTGCCCAACTACACACAAGATCAGATAACTGGTGTTTGGACAGCGATAAACAGCTAGTTTTTTCAGGGCATTGTGTCATTGCTTATTTATCTCGTTCCCAGCCTGAAGGCTGGGAACCAGTCAATCCAAACAAAGGTTGTGTCTTAATTACGAATTACGAATTACGAATTACAAATTAAAAGGGGGTAATAGCTTGAGCGATGAAAACCTCTTTGACCAAGAGAATTATTTACAAGCACGGGTTGAACAGTGCATTTGGCAAAAAAGTACAGATGCGGGTATTTCGCGCCAGCGCTTTCTGAAAATACTTGCCACTATGGTTGGTGCAACAGCCATCGGGGGGTTAGCTAAACCTGCGCCTGCTCACAGTCAGACAGCTATTAAAACTAAAGGCAGCAAAATACTTAAGCCATTGCCACCAGGGTACATCTCTCACAGCAAAGGCACATTAGAGATGAACTGGGAAGCGATGTATGGGCGTGGCTATTTAGTACCAAATGATTGGTTCTATGTTCACAACCGCAGCGCACCACCGACCTTTGACCCATCTACATGGCGTTTGCAAATTCATGGAACTGGCGTTTCTGCGCCTTGCGAATTTACCTACGATCAAATCATCGCCATGCCATCCATCTCAATCACTTGTGCCATTGAGTGTGCTGCCAATGGTCGGCGCTTCTTTGAAGAAGCTGACAACACACCACTCCCTGGAACACCTTGGAGACTTGGGGCTATTGGTGTGGCTGAGTGGACTGGTGTACCACTTGCTATGTTATTAGAACGAGCTGGATTGAAATCCACAGCAAAAGATGTACTCGTTGAGGGTGCAGATGTGGATTCGCTGGACTCAAAGGAGACAAATAAATCCAAGTTCAGCAGTGTAGTTCCAATTAGCAAAGCATTAGCAGATAACTCGCTTGTCGTCTACGCAATGAACGGAGAACCATTACCTCCAGATCATGGTCAGCCGTGCCGTGTCTTATTCCCTGGTTGGGGAGGAAACGCCAATGTTAAATGGATTGAGCGAATTGAGGTTTCTGAAACACCGATATATACGCAGTGGGTAACGGAGCAAATGGTGCTAGTTGGTGCAGATTACCCAGCGATCGCACCATATAAAGGTAAGCTGATTACCTATCAAAATGTTAAGAGCGCTTTTGAGTTGGCTTGGCCAGCTACGCTTTCTGCTAAAACCCACTTACTACGTGGACGTTCTTGGTCTGGGAAAGGAAAGATTCTCCGTGTAGAAGTCAGCCTGGATGGTGGTAAAACTTGGCAATTTGCACGACTGAGAGAACCAAATTTTCCATTTGCGTGGGTACGCTGGGACATTGAATGGAACCCGCTTCCTGGGGAATATTTTCTCCAGGCTCGTGCTACTGACAATTTAGGTAATACACAACCGAGTACAGTTCCGTGGAATGACTCTGGATTGCTTTACGGAGGTGTTGTTAGCCATCCAGTGACAGTACAAGGTTAATCACACCAAGTCAGTTATCTAGAAAAAGAATTATTTATGATTGATTTTAGTTGGTTGATTTTAGTGAGTGGGGGTTTAATATCTGGAGTCATAGCTGGACTTTTAGGAATAGGTGGCGGTATTATCACAATTCCTCTTTTAGTCACACTAGGTTATACTCCCGTTCAGGCGATCGCTACTAGTAGCCTTGCTATTGTGATTACTTCAATCTCTGGAAGTTTGCAAAATTGGTGGATGGGTTACTTTGACTTTAAACGAGTAATTTATTTAGGAATCCCAGCTTTTTTAACTACTGGAATAGGTGTATATTTTGCCAATAAAATTCCATCTTATATAATACTATTTACATTTGGCATCATACTACTTGCTAATATCTATCTGATTGAGCTTCGCAAGCAACTGTCCTTCCAGAAAAAAGAGGATATAGCCCCAATATTCAACCCATTAGTTTCTAAAATTGGCACTGGGGGCGCAGCAGGAATTTTAGCAGGTTTATTCGGCTTAGGTGGTGGTACGATTATGGTGCCGCTGCAAATGTTATTACTGGGAGAAGAAATTAAAGTAGCAATTCAAACTAGTTTGGGCGTAATTGTCATTACTGGTTTAGCTGCCTGCACAGGACACACATTAGAGGGAAATATTCTGTTTGTTCAAGGTATAGTTTTGGGATGTGGCGGTCTTTTAGGCGTTCAGATGAGTACTCGCACATTGCCAAAATTACCAGATAATACCGTTAGTTTAGTGCTTCGTATGTTCTTAGGAATACTATCAATCTATATTTTTTGGGAAGCTTGGACAAATTATCAACAAATAATTACTAATTTATAATTGCGATTTTTCCCGTGAGCGACTGCTATATTGAGCTAATCTGCATAATTTTTGCTATCAAAATTTACTAATTTTACATTAACTGCATAGCGTACTAGACCGACAACATCATAAATGTTAAGTCTTTTCATTAATTGTAATCGATGTGATTCGACTGTTTTAGTACTGATGTTTAATAGCTCTGCAATCTCTTTTGTGGAAAGTCCTTCTGCAATAAATTTAAGGATTTCAAGCTGGCGTGATGTTAATGAAGAAGTAGGCTTTCTATTGGTAGATATTAACTCCTCATCTGTGGATATTTCTGACTTCATTTGATGGAATTTTGTAACTTCTAGCTTTAATTCATCATTAACAAAAGCCAGCTTTGTAGTATAGTCTTTAACCTTCATTTTTAATTCTTCATACGCTTTGCATAATATTACTTCTGCTTGTTTATGTTTAATAATATTGAGTGCTGTTTGAATAGCAACATATAGGTCTTCCTGACTAACAGGTTTTAAAATGTAACCAAAAGTGAATGTTAATGTTGCCCTTTCTACAGTACTTTGATCGGAGTATGCTGTAACATAAACAAAAGGTATTTGGAGACAAGTCCAAATTTCTCTCGCCGCTTGAATACCATCCATTTCGCACGCCAGTTTAATATCCATTAAAACTAAATCTGGGCGAAACTCGGTTGCTTTCTCAATTGCTGTTTCTCCCGAATCTACAATATCTACAACAGTGTATCCAAGACACTCTAAATTTTCTTTTAAGTTCATTGCAAGGATAAATTCATCTTCTACAATAAGAATCCGATTAATGTTTGTTATAAAATTTTCCATAAAACTATTGGCTTGTTACATATCGAATATTATTTTACGAACTTTCATGCACTACTTCCCTTGTAAACTGTCCAAATTTTTACAAGTAGTACTGGTATAACCCAAATTAGTGTTATGTTCTTTCTAAGGATTGCCGCATCATCCTTACTTCTTACTGCGAATCATCTGTGGTGCTGACAGATTCTACATTGATAGTACTTTAATTTTTTTAGAACACCAGTTACAAGCTAGAGATAAATATACAGAAATTCAAGTTATTAAAGAATATAGTCAATTGCCTTTAGTAGAATGCTATCCGGCTCAACTTAATCAGGTTTTTATGAATATGCTTGTTAATGCCATTGATGCATTACAAGATAGTAATAAAACAAGGTTTATAGGTAATAGTCAAATAGAAAAATCTAATTACCTATTACCAACAATTCGCATTCGCACTGAGGTAATTGATCGAAAGTGGGTAGCAATAAGCATTGCTGATAATGCCTCTGGGATGAATGAAAAAGTGCGTGCAAGATTATTTGATCCTTTTTTTACTACTAAACCCGTGGGTAAAGGTACGGCTTTAGGTTTATCCATCAGTTATCAGATTATAGTCGAAAAACATGGGGGACAAATTGGCTGTATTTCTGCTCTAGGGCAAGGAACAGAATTTGTGATTAAGATTCCTGTGAAAGCTAAAAATGGGTAGGAGCAGCAAGCCTGTCATTTGCTACTACTCCCATACAAATTACATTAGCAAGTCATTGAGCGTCATTACAAATTTATTCTCTCAAGGTAGCCATCGGGGATGAAATCCGGCTAAGGGGAGTTGTTCTGGTCTAATTTCAACAGTTGCAGCATCAGCAATGGGCAACAGAGGCATTAACCACAGGCTACTGGTAGCAATAACATCTCCATCATCAGTTTTCAAAGTGTTTGTCGGTAATGATGCTGGGGGATTTGTCTGCGGTACTACTTGGTCAAATAACAAGCCCAAACCGTCGGCAGATAAACTCATTTGCACATTCCGTTGAGCGGGAGGCAGTACTAAAAGTGGTTTCTGTTGCCCAGTTTTCAAATCAATTGCCACCACATAAGGCTGCTCTATGTATTGTTCCTTGGATACTAGCTGTGTTAGCAAGCAGTAGAGGGTAGGTGAGGCGATGTCAAATTGGCAACTGAGAATTGAACCTGTTGTTTTTAATAGCTGTTTCTGTATACCTTGGTTTGTCACCAAAAATAAATCCCGCGTGTAATCTGTATTAAACTTTACCATCGCTGCTTGAGAGCCATCTTTGGAGAAAGCTTGTACCAAACCAAACTGCGGCAGAAAATCCAAAGGTTTACTGGCATCACCTTGCAGTGGTAAAATCGCTGCTCCCTGTCCTTGGGCAACTGCTACGGCTTTACTATCTGGTGTCACCATAAAATCTCCCCCTGGCTGGCTTTTTAGACGTTTCGGGGTGGGTTTTTCTGCTGAAGCATCACTGGTTGCTGGCATAAACCATAGTCCAAAATCACCAGGATTAGTTTTATTTCCCCGCTGGATGACAATAGTTTGCCCATCAGGTGATAAGTCAAATTTCAGGTTTTGATAATCTTTACTATCTAAAGTCAGGTCAACTTTGCCTTCTGGTTCTGCTTTTTGTCCAGATTTAGCAGAAACGCCTGTTGTCACTGTATACAGTTGGGCTGAAAGTAAGTCTTGATTGTTTGCGGCGCGAGCAGAAAATAAAATTTTCTCCCCATCAGGAAATGACTCAAAGTCGATTACTATCAGGTCTTTGGGGGTAAGTACCCTTTTTTGCTCTTGGGTTAAGTTGTAAAGAACTAATCGTCCCTGTTCTTCTTTGTCGGTTCCGATATAAAGGATAACGCGATCGCGTGTACGGAAGCTACCTGTAAAGGGCTGTATCAGCCGATTTTTACCTTCTTGCTCCGCAAACTTATCTTTAGCTCCTTGTAACTGCACTTTATAATTTGTGCCATAAGGTGCTGGTGTCACCAGTGTATAAACCATCCGCCGCCCTGCCCAACTGAATTTACCTGCTAGGGGCGGCTCGATTTTCAAGTTATCTTCGACACTTTTTGTTTCCATTGGGCGGCTGAAGGTGAGGGTGAAGGAATTATCTTCTGCCCCAATTTGTTGATTTTGCCAGGTAAATTCCCGGACACGAGCAGTTACCACATCACCTTGCAAGATGATTAACCCAATCAGCACACTCAGCAGTAACATTAGTGCGATCGCAATACGATCCAGTGGTTGGAATGCTTTAGATTTAGTCATTTGTCATTTGTCATTTGTCATTTGTCATCAACAAATAACTAATAACTATAAGGATTTTGAGGTTGAGGAATCTTTTTCAGAGAGTTAGCGGCAATGGTAAGTTGGCGTTTACCTGCCAAATTTTCTGTCACCATTTGTCCTTCTACTTCTAGCCATGTATCAGCAGAGTAAAGCTCTTGATTATTTTGTAGCTTGACGGGCAATCCCACAGGGTAAGCATCTGCTGCACAACAACTTAAGACAAATCGTGCTAAAAACAAATATTCTTTTCCTATATCGGGCGGGTGAATCACAAATCCCTGCACCTTGACTTTTTGCCCTGTATATGTATCTGGTTCAGGATAGACATTGACGGTGCGTACCCAGTCGACAAGCGATCGCTCCTCTGGACGAACAGTAGCGCGAAAAGCTTGGGGCTTGACACGTGTGCTTCCCAATAAATCAGTCGTCACCCCCCTTTGGAGTGCTTTGTCACTAGCAAAAACTTGTGGTGTAACGATAAAACCTAGAATTGCTGTAGTCAACAATAAACCACTGCCCCAACCAGGGCGAAATAAACTAATATGCTGGGTGTTTGCCGTCACATCACGGCGAGGCCGTTGCCAAAGTTCCTGCATCTTGAACAAACCAATAATGATGAAGCTGATACCAGTCACAATCACTAACCAAAAGTAATTTGGGTGAATCAACAGATTCAACTTATTAGTTAGCCAATATTTCAACATCAAAATGCCCCAAGCCGTAATTGCTAGAGCATCCAGCCAAGGGAGTAACAGATTTGGGATTTTAGATTTGGGATTTTTGTTAGTCATTAGTCATTAGTCATTAGTCATTGGTCATTAGTCATTGGTCATTAGTCATTAGAGAAAGGACAAAGGACAGATGACTAATGACAAATATTTTCTTAAAAGACGTGCAAGTTCAGGAAAAGAGTGAAGACAAATGTCAATTGTGCTGCTAAAGCAAATAAGTAAAATATGGTCTTGGGTTTAAAAATAGATAACATCAAACCAACACTTTTGATGTCAATCATTGGCCCAAACACCAGAAATGCCAACAATGAACCGCTGCTAAAGGTTGAGGCAAAAGATAGGGCGAAGAAAGAATCGACTGTAGAACAAATTGATACTATTACAGCTAATATCAGCATGACCACAATTGAGGTAATAGGCCCAGCACCCAAACTGAGAACTAATTCACGGGGAGCTAGGACTTGAATAGCAGCAGCGATCGCACTTCCTAAAATCATCACTCCGCCCAATTCCCGCAATTCTTGGATGCTATTATCCACAACTAGGCGCAGTTTAGCTGCTAGCGGTTTATCAGCAGTAGAGACTGAGGTAGGCAGTACTAAATTAGGATCTATCCGTAAAGGGATACCTGCTTTTCCTCCTAAGATGTAAGTCCCGGATTGCAACAGGTTCGGTACTGTTTCTTCCTGTTGTTCTTGGTAAGGCTTACCACGGCGTTTGGTTTCAGGCTGCGCGGCTGGATTAAACTTCATATAACGAGCGATCGCAGGTTGGACTATGGGATTTAAGTCCTTTTGAAAACTGAAAACAAATCCGATAATTGTGGCAATTGTTAGGGAAAATACGACTCGTAAGACTACTATTTCTGGCTGATCTCGAAATGCTGTCCAAGTGGCCCAAATTACAACTGGGTTAATTGTTGGTGCTGCTAGCAAAAAACCAATTGCGACTGGTGTGGGTACTCCTTGAATCAGGAATCGCCGCGCTACCGGTACATTCCCGCACTCACACACCGGAAACAAAAAGCCGATCATGCTGCCAACTAAAGCACCCAACAGCGGATTTTTGGGCATTTTTTCTACTAGTTTGCGCTCATCAACAAAAAACAGCAGCAAACTGGAGAATAAAACCCCAAGAAGCAAAAAAGGCATCGCCTCGACTAGCAGACTTAGAAATAGCGTAAAACCATTGTTCAGTTGATTCATGTGCGTCGCAGTCAAAAGCGGTTTTTAGTTTTAGGGTTCTGCCTAGTCATTCTATCGAAATGGGGATCAAAATCAGTTCGGGAAAATTAAACATCATTTAAGTAGCAAGTTATCCTATCTTCAAAATAGCGGTTAAGCACTACAAACCTTGGCTTCACACGAGTTCGTGACTTTTAACTGAGTGCATTTACTGACAATGACCATTTCTAAGATTGTCTAAGTTCAGAAATTGTTCCGATTTAGAGGGCAAGTAACTGCACAGATGATTTTAAATTACCTATGTTTATACTTACAGTAATTTGCTGGATAAGATATTAGTTCGGCTGTATTTTCATCAAGTATTCACAGTTCTTCAATATTTGGGCTAGGTGTAGCCCGTCGTAGACATCGCTGTTGGTTGCTACCATCATTGATTTTGAGTAGTTATAGTAAAATTTGATCTGAGCTTTGGTTGATTTTTTACTACAAAAACTCTAAAAAGGCAAGACCAAAGTTTAGCAGATACGGGAAATTATTGGGGAAATCTTTCGGCGTTAGGGACTTGCAAAAAATAAATTATCCCAAATTATTTATAGATTTGTAGGGGCGCAAGGACTTGCCATTGATGTCAACTTAAGCTCAAATGCTTGCCCCACATACGATTTACCCCACCCCAACCCCTCCCCTTGCCAAGGGGAGGGGCGGTTTTGGCTTTAGACAAAACCGGGGTGGGGTGACACGGATAGTGATGGTAAGCGAGCGGACTTGTGCGATTCGTTGAGTAGCGAATTCCGGTATCCAGTCCGGGCATAACTACTCCAA